>JAHYIU010000072.1 GCA_019429425.1 Candidatus Syntrophosphaera sp. | reverse complement strand
CGTCAGCGTCGGATAGACGTACTCGCGGCCGATGCAGAGCTTGCCGTCGCGGTAGCTGCCATAGACCATCTGGTCGATGGTGCCCGAGTAGGTGCTGATCCCGTACTTGAAGATCACTTTCATTGCTTTTCCCTCCTTGTTTTTATTTATGCCTCAAAGGGCACATTCCAACCTTTCATAGCCGGGAACGGGGGGCAGGAGTCCCCCATCTACGGCACGTTTGACGCTTTGGCAGGGCAGATCCTGAAGCGTTATCTGTTCTCTGGTGAGCAGTTCCAGATCGACCCCCAGTTTCCTTTGCATCGCCCACATCAGCTTGTTGAAGAGGTTGTACCAGCTTGTGCAGTTGGTATCCCCGCTGGCATGGCGGTAGAGCTCGGTGTAGGTGATGAGATCAAGCCGGAAGCCTTCCGAGAGGTTCAGTGCCTTCAGATTGCGGGCGATCCTGGCGAGGCGAAGATTGCTGGCCGTGACTTTCCACACCGGCAAACTGCGCACCAGCACGCGATCCAGACGCGGATTGTAATAGAACACCAGCCCGTCGCATTTGCCCGAATAGGCCAGCATGATGTTTTTCAGCATTGCTTTCATATAATGCCCTCCATAGTATTTGGATGACGCACCCTCCCTCAATAATTTCCCGGTTTTTTGCGCCCCTGCAAAGGGTGAAGGCGCAAAAAGCCTTCAAGGAAATTATTGAGGAGAAAGCATGACCAAAGAGCCTAACGACAAGCTGCTCCTGGAAGTTAAGGGATTTCTGCAGCGAAACGCGGAGATGCACGGAGCCAGGATCTTAAGCTATCTGATCGCCCACGCGGGACACAGATTTCACTGCACAAAGCTGGCCCGCCTCGTCTTCCCGCCCGCGGATGAGAGGATGCAACTGCTTGCCGCCCAAGCAGATCTGCTGTATGGCAGAATGGAGGCGAGGGACCTTGGGGAGCAAGGCAACACAGTGAGCGTCCGCGATCCGGCAAATCCCCAACTGATGACGCCCCAAAGCCTAAACGGATATGACCTCGCGGACCTCATCACCTGCCGCCATTACGACAATCCGCTCACCGACGCCAAAACCCTCCGCGACATCGCCAAACGCTGCCAAAAACTAAAGACGGACATCGCCGCCAATATCAAGCCGGAACAAGCCCGCGCGGAACTGCAGGCCCTGCTGAAATACCGCTCCCAATGCCTGATGCCCGGCAACAAGATCAAACACTTCAACCCCGAAACGGCAAAGACCTACCAAGCCCTCCAGCAAGCCATCCATCGCCTATTGAACAAGCTTTCCGCCGAACAAGCCCCCTTGCTGGACTATGTGCGAAGCTGCCTCAAAAGCGGCGTGGAATTCGGGTGGAAAGACCCTAACAATATTCAGTAAGGAAAACTGCTGCAGCATGCATCAAGATACTGACCTGCTTGGCAATAACGTACTGGTCATTCGTTGTCTTGATGAATTTCATACTTATGTTCCTTTGTTTTTATAGGCCCCCGGGTGGTATTTCAAAGCGCCCGACAGTAGTTTGGTTATTATCTATGACCGGTGTGACCGGCTGCTGGGCAGTGGGCGTTACACCTCCGCCTTTTCCGCCTCCTCCGCCTCCTCTGACGGGAGTGGTTACGATGGAATCTTTGGCAGCGGTACGCAGTTGAGGAGTTTGCGCGATCCTGGCCGCGTTTTTCTGGGTCCAGTCAAGGGCATTCTTTTGTTGCGCCTTGATCTCTTCCGCGCTCAGCCAGGTTGCCAGGTTGTCCCTTGCCTTTGCGAATTCGTCAAATTGGTCCCCGTTTGCCTGGGCGCAGGCAAGCAGTATCCAGAAATAGGCTTGTTCATGGCTTTGGGTCACCCCCCTGCCTTGGTGGTAATTGACTCCGAGGGCATACATTGCCGGAGCGAAGCCGTGATTCGCTGCCTGAAGGTAGAACTTGCATGCCTCCGCAAACAAACCCCCGGCATGGCTGTCTTCGAGGCAAACGGCAAGGTTGTAGGCACCAAGGGGATAATTCTTCTCAGCGGCCATGCGGAAGTGTCTCATTGCTTCATCCTTGCTTTGGGAAACCTGCCTGCCATCATAGTAGAGCATGCCCATCCTGTTCATCGCTTCAGCATTGCCCTTGGCGATTTCAGCTTTAATAGCTTTCAGGTCGGCGTCTTGAGTATCATCCGAGAACAGTCCGGTCATAACCAGAAGCAGCAGAAAGACAAGCAGGGGCTTCATCTTTACCATCATGTTAACCTCCATGTATCGTACATTTATGAAATCGTGGAATAATAGCATTAAAATTCAGTGGAAATTTCTGTCAAGCATATTTCTTGGCTTTACCCTCTTTGAACCACTTGCTGCCGGCCTTTGACTCTAACCCAATACTTGCCCAAGCGCTTTGGGGCGGCATTACGGGAACATGGCACAGGCAGATCAAGCGCCAATAGGAGAGAAAGCAAACGTCAATAGGAGAGCCTGGGGGGCTTGCCCAGCCAAGGTTGTTGGGGTTGATGAGGAGGAAGTTCTTTGCCAAAAAGCGCAGGCGGAACCAGATCGGCCCCGCCCGCGCATCGCTTTGCCTTGCCTGAATCCGATCAAGGCAGGACTTTGCCTTGTTCGGGACAGCTCAAAGCAGACCTTTGTCTTTGTTCAAGCTAATGTCCAGCCTGCCTTTCAGGGCTGTCCGTGACAATGTGACGGAGGTTTCCCCATTGTTTTTCCTCAGTTCAAAGTGCTTTGCCAAAAAAGGAATTCAGCGTCACAGCGTCACAAAGGTTTCAGGAGGCCTTGGAGCAAGCTTCCCCTGCTGTATCTGCGGGTGGCGTTTGCCTTGCAGCAGGCTTGATCTCAACTCTTTGGGGAATGGCTTTCACCGCCCGCACCTGTTTGCCATCGACACGGACGCGGGTCTGATTCCGCTCGAGATTCCAGCCCTTGAGGCGCAGCCATCCTTCCAGAAAATTGTTATAGGCCGTTGAGTTGCTGACATTGGCCGAGCTGCCGGGATAATTGTGTTTGAACTGCTCCAGATCCTTTTTGGAAACCACGTTGAAGGCAGTTCCCTGTTCCATGCTGTCGCCGTAAAGTTCCTCAAAATGCTCCCGGAGGTCGCCATCTATCTCGTTCAGAGCGGCTTGTTCGAGCAGGAGTTTGGCCTTTTTGCAGCGGGGCATTCTACCCGTCGCGCAGCCTTGCTCCAAAAAGCGGAAGCAGGCGATGGCCATGACGAGGTAGAACCTGTTCCAATCCTCGTCGGTCCACTCTGGTCCAAAGAGCACTTTTCCGAAATCGTCGGTGGGCTGGTGGTTGGAGTTGTACCAGCGGAAGAGGGGGACGTCGAACCTGCGGCGGAGGTCGGAGTCGTTGGTCCCGGTTCCTGGCGAGTTGGTGGTGAAAACCACTCTGGGCGCCCTTTCCGGCGGTATCACGAGGGGCTTGCAATTCTTGGGATTGATCATAAAGCCGTCGGTGAGGCCGTTGTAGAAAGCGTTGAGCACTTCCTCGGTCTCGTCGACTTCGTCCACCCAAACGACCCTTGTCTCAGCCGTAATCCCTTGCAAGGCATGGGGATACTTGATGTCGAAGTTCTTTCCGTCGATACGGGAAACCTTGCTCCCCATGTGCGTTACTGCCTGCATCAAAATGCCCTTGCCGGTGCCGCCGGCATTGCGTTGGCCGGGCTCGGTCTGCTCCGAGATGATCACCGCGCAGGGATCGACGGGGTTGAAATGCAGGTGGCAGGTTTTGGCCAAAGCCATCATGATCGCTTCGTGAAGGTTGCCATCGAGTTGATTGGTTTTGGGGTCGGTGGCTTGATTCAGGGTCAGCTTGTAGAAGTCCGATTCCTGCCAGTAAGCTTTTTTCACGGTTTCATCAGTGAGGTCGAGCGAGTGCGGTTTGATTGCCTCCGCGGGGACCAAAACCTTCGCTTCAGCGTAGGGGACAAGCTCCAGCCTGTTGCTCTCGACCTTAAGCAAACCGTTCTGGAAGGGGAACAGGAAGCTCCACTCCGTGTGCCAGAACGGCTTTCCGTCCGTTTCGGGATCGGTCTTGGCGATCAGCCTCAAGGCGCGGGAATTGGTTACAGTTCCGAGTTTTCGAAAGAATGGCGCTGATTCAGTTTCCGACCTCTCCGCGAAGATCTCCTTCAAAGTGTGCAGGATGTCTTGTTCGGAAACGGGCCAGACGATGTGGTCCCTGATGAAGCTGAGCTTTCCCTCGTCGTTTCTGAATCCGAGCGAGCTCAAAACGTCGGCTGTGGTGTGTGCCGCGGGATTCAAGGCCAGACGGTTGAAGAAATCCGCCCTTTGTTCGGGCGAGATCTCCAGCAGTTCGGTACTGAACGCGTTGGGGACCGTTTGTTGTTCGGGAATGGTTTCGTTTGCAGCGCTGCTTGCAGGCTGCGGGTCATCTTTTTGTTCTGTCATCGGCACCTCTTTGTGCTGGTTTATGCCGCGGATAGCGGCGGGTTGCGTTTCTTGCGGGCCCCGGAATGGAAAACTGTCCTCGGAGCGCAATTGTAAGCAGTTTTGGCATTGTTTACCTCCTTTGCCATGGCTGTTGGGGATTTTATGAACCGACCCCAATTCAGCCCTTGTTATTTACATGCGGGATAATATAATGCGTTTTCCCAAAAAGGCAAGTTATTTTTCCGTTTTTTGGCAATTATATTTTCAGGCTGGGAAGATGATCGGAAGAAGCGTTTTGACGTTTTGGCGTTTTAACATTTTAGCGTGGGGGAAAGGCGCCATCGGGCAAAGAAAAAACCCGGCTCGGGTGAGCCGGGCGGTTTATCTGGGTGATGTTTTGGTTTAGATCAGCCCCTGGTCGCACATGGCGTTGGCGACCTTGAGGAAACCGGCGATGTTGGCGCCCTTGACGTAGTTCACGAATCCGTCGGCTTGCTGGCCATTGGCACGGCAGGCTTCGTGGATGTTTTTCATGATCCCGTGCAGGCGTTCGTCGACCTCGTCACGGTTCCAGCCCAGGCGCATGGAGTTTTGGGTCATTTCCAGACCGCTGGTGGCCACACCGCCGGCGTTGGCGGCTTTGCCCGGCGCGAAGAGGATCCTGGCGTTCATGAAGACTTCCACGGCATCGGGAGTGCAGGGCATGTTGGCAGCTTCGGTAAGGCAGAAACAGCCATTCTTGACCAGCGCTTTGGCGTCGTTGGCGTCCAGCTCGTTCTGGGTGGCGCAGGGGATGGCGACGTCGACCGGCACTTCCCAGGGGCGCCTACCTTCGATGAATTTGGCATTGGGGAAGACATCCGCGTAGTCGATGACGCGGTCGTTGTTGGAGGCGCGGAGCTCGAGCAGATAGTCGATCTTTTCGCCGGAGACGCCTTCCTCATCGATGATGTATCCGTCCGGTCCGGAGAGGGTGACGACCTTTCCGCCCAGTTCGTTGATCTTTTGCGCGGCGCCCCAGGCCACGTTGCCAAATCCGGAGAGGGCCACTTTGAGGCCGTCGAAGGACTTGCCCTGGGTCTTGAGCATCTCCTCGGCGAAATAGACGACGCCGAATCCGGTGGCTTCAGGGCGGATGAGGCTTCCGCCCCAGGCCCTGCCCTTGCCGGTGAGCACGCCGGTGAATTCGTTCACCAGCTTTCTATAATAGCCATACAGGAAGCCGATCTCGCGGCCGCCCACGCCGATATCTCCGGCGGGAACGTCGGTGTCCGGGCCGATATGGCGGAAAAGTTCGGCCATGAAAGATTGGCAGAAACGCATGATCTCGGCGTCGGACTTGCCTTTGGCGTCGAAATCCGAACCGCCCTTGCCGCCGCCCATGGGCAGGGTGGTGAGGCTGTTCTTGAAGATCTGCTCAAAGCCGAGGAACTTGAGGATGGAGAGGGTGACGCTGGGGTGGAAGCGCAAGCCGCCCTTGTAAGGGCCGATGGCGCTGTTGAACTGCACCCGGTATCCGCGCTGGACGTGGATCTCACCCTTGTCGTCCATCCAGGGCACGCGAAACATGATCACGCGCTCGGGCTCGACCAGGCGTTCCAAAATGTTTGCCTTCACAAAGCGGGGCGTGTCGATATAGACGTCCCAAACGGTTTCGATAACTTCTTCCACGGCTTGCAGAAATTCCGGTTCGCCCGGATTTCTGGCCGCGACCTTGTTCATGAAATCCTGAAAGGTCATGATTTCCTCCATGTATGTATTGTTTTTTTAACCAAGTTTTAAATATCGCTTAAAATGTCAAGCGTTTCCATCCAGCAATTTTCCCACATTGGGGGCGCGCAAACGGTGGGCGGTATGGAATCCCGAGCCCAGGAGCGGGCGGAGGTAATACTTGAAGTCGTCCGTGACCCCGTTGGCGGCTGAATTGATGTATTCATCAGGCATGTGGCGGGTTTTGCGGGCCACCTCCGAGAGTTTTTCGAGCTGGTAGTTCACGGAATAGAATCCGGTGCGCTGGATGGAGATCGAGCCGTCCAGGTTGTACCAGATGGCGTAATGCGCAGCGCGTTCGCCGACTTCGCGGGCTTCGCGCTGGTCCACGTCCGAAACGCAGCCGATGAAAGAGCGCTGGAGATAGCCAAAGGTGTCCGAACGCACCCTTTTGATGCCCAGTTTGCTCCGCACGAGGTCGGAAAGCAGGTCGCCGAGCATGCCCGTTCCGGAAAGCTGGACGTTGCCGTGGGCGTCGGTTTCGGTGTTGTTGGTGAGGATGGTCATCATCGGCACGCCCTGGTCGTTGACGATGCCTTCGGAAACGGCGATCACGCATCTTCCCAGTTCGTCGTAAACGCGTTTGACGTCCCTGAGGAATTTTTCCCGGCTGAAAGGGCGTTCCGGCATGTAGATCAGGTGCGGCCCGTCATCGGGATACTTCTGCGCCAAAGCGGAAGCGGCGGTGAGGAACCCGGCATGGCGGCCCATCACGACTCCGATATAGACCCCGGGCAGGGCGCGGTTGTCCAGGTTGACGCCGGTGAAGGCCGAGGCCACGAATCTCGCGGCGGAGCCGTATCCGGGGGTGTGGTCGTTGAGGACGAGGTCATTGTCGATGGTCTTGGGGATGTGGATGGCGCGGAATTCATAATCGGCCTGGTCCGCCTGCTCGTTCACGATGCGCACCGTGTCGGCGGAATCGTTGCCTCCGATATAGAAGAAATAGCGGGCGTCGTGGGCTTTGAGGACCTTGAAGATCTCGCGGCAGTAATGCTCGTCCGGCTTGTCCCGCGTGGAAAGCAGCGCGGAAGAGGGCGTGTCCGCCACCTGTTCGAGGTTGTGGGTGGTTTCCTGGGTCAGGTCGATGAAGTTTTCATTCACGATTCCCTGCACTCCATAGAGAGCTCCGTACACCCTCGTGACCTGCGGGAATTTGCGGGCTTCCAAAGTCACTCCGACCAGGGATTGGTTGATCACGGCGGTCGGTCCGCCACCCTGGGCGATCACGACCTTTCCTTCCAATTTCATCTTGAACCTCCACTTGGGCAATATGTTGTATTCTGGATTGGCATGTTTTCAGCAGGGGATCCTGTTGGGATGCGAATTCCTTACGGAATCCATTTTTGGCGGCGCGGATATTTGTCCAGCAGAAAATGCTTGCGCAAAATGCGGGCTCCAAAAACAATGGCCAGGGAGACTTGATGAGCTACATAGTACTTGCCAGAAAATACCGGCCGCAGACCTTTTCCGAGGTCTACGCGCAGGAACATATCACGGAGATCCTGCAAAGCGCGATCACCAGCAACCGCATCGCCCATGCCTATCTGTTCACCGGGCCGCGCGGAGTGGGGAAGACCTCCATGGCCCGGATCATGGCCAAAAACCTGAACTGCGTGGAAGGGCCGACCATCACGCCCTGCAACAAGTGCAGCAACTGCCTGGAGATTGCCGCGGGCACCTCATCCGCGGTGATCGAGATCGACGGGGCCTCGAATACTGGCGTCGACGACATCCGCGAGCTGCAAAGGGAACTGCTCTACGCGCCCACCAACTCCAAATATAAGATCTACATCATCGACGAAGTGCACATGCTCTCCAAGAGCGCGTTCAACGCCTTGCTCAAGACCCTGGAAGAGCCGCCGGACAACGTTCTCTTCATCTTTGCCACCACCGAGCCCTTCAAGGTGCTGCCCACCATCATCTCCCGCTGCCAGCGCTACGATTTCAAGCGCATCCCCATCGATTCGATCGTCAGGAGGCTGAAAGAGCTGATGCGGGAGGAGAAGATCGAGGTCGACAACGAATCCCTGCACATCATCGCGCGGAAGGCGGACGGCAGTTTGCGTGACGCCCTTTCCCTGCTGGACCAGGTCATCTCCTATTGCCAGGACAAGGTCACGGTCGCCAAGGTGCGCGAGATCTTCGGGCTGATTCCCACCCAGATCTACTGCAACCTGATGAAGCTGATCCACTCTGGCGACAATCCAGCTCTGCTGGCGGAATTGCAGCAGATCTTCGAACAGGGCACCGACCTGCAGGAACTGATCAATAACATGATGGAATTCCTGCGCATCGTGATCCTGCGCAAGCTGGGGATGTCACCCCTGGAGATCACAGCCGAGGAATATCCCGCCTACGACGAGATCGCCGCGCTGTTTAGCCAGACCAACCTGCTTTATGTCATGAGCCTGCTGATGCAGACCAGAACTGAGATCAAAAGCAGCGGCAACCCCTACCTGATATTCGAGATGATGATGATCAAACTCTGCCGCCTGGATGAGATGGAGGATATCTCGCAGATACTGTCCAAGCTCTCCTCCCAGCCCGTGGCCAGGAGCGCCAGCCCGGTCCAGAAACCCGCGCCTCAGCCCATTCCGCAGAGCGTGCCTCAGAAAAAGGCTGAACAAACGCATGCCCCCGAACCCGAAACCCACGCGAAACTGGAATTCAACCAGGAAAACCTCCTCAAGGTCCGGGACAGGCTGATCGCCAGGATCAGGCCGGGCAGCAATATAACCGGCATGGCGCTGGCCGATTCGGAATTCGAAGCCCTCAACGGGAACAAACTCCGCCTCAAGGTTAAAACCACCACCTATCACAACACCCTTTCGGGCAAGAAAGAAGAGATCCAACAAGTCCTGAGCGAGTTTTTCAGCCACCCCGTCCGGCTCGAACTGGAACTCCTGGAAACCCAGCCCCCCACCAAGGTCGAGATCAGACGCAAGACCCTGGAAGACCTGAAGAGCCAGGACGAAAACCTCGCCCGCTTCATCGAGGTCACCGATTCCAAGCTGATCAACTGATCCGGGGTCGAGAAAGGCGGGCAAAAGGGGAATAGGGGAAAAGGGCAAAAGGGATAGGGTCCACGAATTCCACGAATTAACACGAAGGGGAAAAGGGGAGCAGGGCAAAAGGGGCTGGCGCAGGCCGGAACGCCAGATTTATCTGGTCGGTCCGCCGGATTCATCCGGTCAAGAGAAAAAAACCCGGAAAAATGGAACCCTGCTGACCGGATCGGCAGGATATTCACGAGCAAAAAAAGGCAGCCATTCCTGATCGGGGAACAACTGCCATTGCTTTGTAAGCGGGGGGAGCTTACATCTCGACCAGTTGGGCCTGGACGTACTCCACCGCGCTCAGCAGCTTGATCATCTTGTTCAGCTTGCGCTTGTCGCCTTCCACTTCGAGGACGATCAAACCGTCGTTGGCGCAGAAATCCTTGGAAACTTCGTGCAAGCCCAGGCGCACCTTGATGTTGCAGCCGTATTCCGTGAGGATTTCCTGGACCTTGGCGGCTTCCTTGCTGCGCTGGTCGATCTTGATCAGTATCACTTTGTAGGTCATTTTTACCTCCGGCGAAAGAATTGGCGATTGGGAAAAACTGTCCACACTTTTTTTTTCGGAATGCCGCCAGCCCTGATCCGGTAAAAAAAGAGATTGACATTAATGCTTGCCGCCGGCAAATGGACTCATCGCTTACAAGGGAGTTTTGGAATGAAAAATACAGGCAGCATATTGGCCCTGATCGGCGGCGCCATGGTGATCATCATCGCCCTCGCGTCCTTGCTGATGGGTGAATTGAAAGCAGTTTGGAACTATGAATTTTCCACCGAGCCCGGATTTGTGATCGTCGCGGTCATCCTGGCCATCTTGATCACGATTCTGGCCTTCCTTTCCTTTTCCACCAAACCCAGGCTGCTGGGCTTGATCATACTGGCAGCCTCATTCGCCGGAATAATCGTGGGCAGCACGCTGACGGACATCGCCATGCTATTGTGCGTCTGTGGCGGGATATTGCTCTTTACCCTTCCACCCCAGAAAACGGAGAAAAAAAGCAGCCAAGCAAAGCCCCAAACCCCGGTTCCGCCCAATCCCAGCTGATCACCAAGAAAGCCTGCGCGGGGATAACTGGATCCACGAATTACACTAATTACACAAAGGGGAAAAGGGAAGCTGCGCCACAGTAACACCGGCTTCAGCCGGTCGTTCCACCAGCTGCAGCTGGTTTTATCTCACACAGATGTTACAGATTTAAGGGTAAAAGGGGAAAAGAACTGGATCCCGGCCTGCGCCGGGATGGCATAAGCGTTATGCCGGAATGATAAAAGCTTCCAGCTCCAATTGAACTTGAGCCGGACTTTATGGGGTTAGTTTTCCCCGCTTTGGCTGCCGACAAGCCGGAAGCTGCTCCGGATGGCGTCAAAGGTCTCGGAATGGGAGTCGAAGATTGCCGTGTCCGCGGCAAAGGACAGGATCAGCAGGTTGCCTTCCAGCCTGACCAGCGTGTTTGCCATGCGCATCGAAAAGAAGTCCAGCAGCTCGATCACCAGGTCGAAGCGATAGGCCGGGAGGCCATTGAGGTCCACCTCTCCGCGGTTTTCGATCCTGACCAGGTCCTCCGTGAAGATGTCCAGCTGGCTTTGGATGTCGTTGATAGCGGATTCCAGCAGTTTACTGTAGCCGTCTTCAAACTCGCCTTCCTCGACAGGTTCGGTCATGATGGTCATCACCACCGGCATCAGTTCGTCCGGGCTGGTCAGGGTGATCAATGAATTCTCGTCGATCTGTTTGGCCCAATCTTCCGGATAATCCAGGCTGAAGCCGTAGTATTCGTTGACATAGGTTTTCCAGGCTTCCGCCCCCGCGGGCAGGGCCAGGACGGCCATGATCATTATCAAGCATATAGCTGCCAGATTTCTCATTTTTCTCTCCAATTTATTGATGTTAGCCTGATCGGTCCGCTGTTCAGGTCAGGTCCATTACCAAGCATACGCGCCCAGCCCGGCAATCCCCTCAACTTTTCTTTAGTTGTTTGGCCCAACTGTCCTTGAGGGTCACAATGCGGTTGAAAACAAGTTTGTCCGCCTGGGAATCGTCATCCACGTTGAAATAGCCCTGGCGCATGAATTGGAAGCGTTCACCCGGAAAAGCGCTTGCCAATGAGGGTTCGAGCTTGCAGTCGGATAGGATCTTCAGGGAATCCGGATTCAGATAATCCTGATAGCCTTTTCCTTCTTCCATGTCGTTGAAATCGGCGATGGTGAACAACTGGTCGTAGAGCCTGAGTTCAGCCGGGATGGAGTGTTCGGCGCTCACCCAGTGGATCGTGCCTTTGACCTTGCGGGCGTCGGGTGTCCAGCCGCCCCGGGACTCAGGATCGTGGGTGCAGATGATCTCAATGATGTTGCCATTGGCGTCTTTGCGCACTTCCCGGCAGGTGATATAATAGGCGTGCTTGAGGCGCACTTCGGCCCCGGGAGAGAGGCGGAACCAGCCTTTGGGCGGATTCTCGGCAAAATCCTCGCGCTCGATATAAAGATGCCTGGAGAACGGAACCATTCTCTTGCCGGCAGTGGGGTCCTCGGGATTGTTTTCCGCTTCCAGTTCCTCGGTTTTTCCCTCGGGGTAGTTCTCGATGGTCAGCTTGAGCGGGTCAATGACTGCCATCACCCGGTTGGCGCGGCGGTTCAGATCCTCGCGGACGCAAAACTGCAGCAGCTCGAAATCCACCACGGAATTGGCCTTGGCGACCCCGATGCGGTCTGAGAATTCGCGGATCGCCTCGGGAGAGAAGCCCCGGCGGCGCATTCCTGCGATGGTGGGCATCCGCGGATCGTCCCACCCGCTCACCACACCGGTTTGGACGAGTTCCAGCAAGCGGCGTTTGCTCATCACGGTATAGCTGAGATTGAGCCGGGCAAATTCGATCTGTTGGGGATGGCAGGGGACCGGAAGTTGGTCCAGAAACCAGTCGTAGAGAGGGCGATGGTCTTCGAACTCCAGGGTGCAGATGGAATGGGTGATCCCTTCCAGGGCGTCGGAAATGCAATGGGTGTAATCATACATGGGATAGATCACCCATTTATCGCCGCTGCGGTGGTGTTCGGCCTTCTTGATGCGGTAGATGACCGGATCGCGCATGTTCAGGTTGGGCGAGGCCATGTCGATCCTGGCGCGCAGGGAGCGGGTTCCTTCCTCAAATTCCCCATCCCGCATCCTGCGGAAGAGGTCCATGTTTTCTTTCACTGATCTGTCGCGCCAGGGGCTGTTTTGCCCCGGGACCTTCAGGGTTCCGCGATGGGCGCGGATCTCCTCCTGGGAAAGGTCGCAGACGTAGGCTTTGCCTTCCAGGATCAGGAGTTCGGCGTATTCATAGAGTTTATCGAAATAGTCGGAGGCGTAAAAAAGCTTGTCCTGCCAGTCGAAGCCGAGCCAGCGGATGTCCGCGATGATCGAATCGACGTATTCGACGTCCTCTTT
>JAHYIU010000071.1 GCA_019429425.1 Candidatus Syntrophosphaera sp. | reverse complement strand
CCTGCCTCGATCTCCTCTACCACTGTGCGTTTAAACTCTTCGCTGTAGCGGACTTGGGGACGTGTTTTCTTCATTGGTCATACTCCTTACTATAGGTTTTTGGTCAACCTATTTCAGGACGGGTCATTTGACGGGTCACCCTCTTTTCACCCTGCCTATCACTTGTCTATCCACTGTCTATCACTTGTCTATAATAGACAAGTGATAGACAGTGGATAGTCAAGTGATTAACTCCGTCAAGGGAGGGCGGTAAAAGGAAAATCAAACTGCAAGCGAATGATAACCCAATTGAAAACCCACTTAAAACCGAACCACTCAGATTGAAAGAGAGCCTCAAAATCAATCTTGCTGCATCAGTCAGTCGGCTTGGGAGTTCTTAACGCCAGGAGAGCCATAAGGGTAACTGGGTCATTCGCGGCCTCCGCGCTGGTCTGCCGCGATTGCTCATCAGGTGTTGCCACAGTATCCTCAAATACTGGATACAAATGAGCTTAACGGGTGGTGTCATCGAGGGTATGAACCACATGTTTTGCTCCCATGAAAAAAAAACTTGACAATGTATTGACGTTTCATTATTCAGCATCATAGAGATGGTTTGGTTTGCAACCAAATGTTAATGATTGATTTTAACGCTGGCCTGTTCCAGAGTGTCCGGGCAGGCTGGATAAATAGATAGTTATAGGTGAAGGCTCACTTGGTTTGGCCATTCGAGTTTTCGGTTTGGTGCAAAAAGCGAGTTGTAGATTGCACCGGTTAAAGAAACGCAACTCAAAGGAGAAAATTGCTATGAAGAAAATTGTTTTATTCATCGTGTTACTGTCGGCTGTGGCTTTCAGCTCATTGTCCGCGCAGTACAACCAGATTTACGGCCAACCCTATCCAGGCGGAGTGGGCAATCTCTATACCAGCTCCCTTGATTCCACCTACCCCGCGGATTACGAGGTGGCTGACAACTTCAGCGGATTGACCGAGCCCATTACCAAGCTCACGTTTTACGGCGCCACCGGCCAACCCGGTTGGACTCCTGGACCTCCCGCCGCAACCGAACCCTTCTTCATCAGATTCTACAACTATGCGGAAGAGTGGACTCAGCCCCCAGTCGCGGATCCCGGTATCCTGGCACCAACCACCGGCACCTACACCGTGAACCTATATGACTCTTGGGGCGATGGCTGGAACGGAGCCTCATTGGATGTTTATGTGAACGGGACCATCGTTCTGACCGGCATCACGCTTCTCACCGGAACCGGTCCGGAGTCTCACACCTTCACCGCCAATGCCGGAGAATACATCCTGACGGTCTATCACAACGGCAGTTATGATAGCGAGGTCACCTATGAAATCCTGGATCCGAACTTGATTGTTATCGCCACGGACGGACCAAATCCCACGGGAATAGGCTCACTGCCTGCTCCACCTCTTCTTGCTTCCGAGACAGGAACTTACACTGTGAACCTCTGGGACGACTACGGTGATGGCTGGAACGGCGGCCTCCTGGATGTGTTCGTGAACGGGATTCTGGTCTTGGACGACATCACCTTGGCCAGTGGAGCTGGTCCCGCGACCTATACTTTCACGGCCAATGCCGGCGATGAAATTGCCACGATCTATACCGCCGGAAGCTGGGCTTATGAAAACTGGTATGAGATCCTTGATCCCGTCCTGGCAGTGATCGCGACTGACGGTTTTGGCGGCGTGGTGCCACAGGGCATAGGTTTCGTATCCTCTCTCGTTGTGCTCGAACCGGCTTGGGCAAATCCAGTGGCATCATTCATGCTGCCCGCCACCACAACCTGGGTTGAAGACCTTCCCTGGGGAATCTGGGGTATCTACATGTTTGAGGTCGAGTTGCCCGCTCCGGTCATCCTCGCGGATGGTTGGGTTTCCGCCCAGATCAATATTGATGGCGGCGCCACCCAATGGTTCCTGTGGGCGCCGGGCACGGGGGGAGACGGTTTGACCTGGCAGCGCACGGAAGCCCTGCCTGTAAAAGGATCAGCTAATCTGAAAAGCGCCATTGCCCAGGCAAATGTGTTCAAGGCTGCCTCAGGCAACGATCGAGCCGAAATCGCAAATGACATGGCTTTCCTGATGTATACAGGCACCCCGGGAGTCACTCCGGTAGAATTGAGCAGCTTCACTGCCACCCTGACCGCGACGAACAGCGTCCAGCTGACTTGGGTGAGCCAGTCTGAAAGCCAGATGGTGGGATACCGGGTGTATCGCAACACCAGTGATGACCAGGCTGGTTCAAGCCTGATCGATCATCCTCTGATCCCGGCGACCAACACCAGCACCTCGCAAATCTACACGGCGACCGACACGGATGTCGAGATCGGAAACACCTACTATTACTGGCTGGAGTCCGTTGACTATCAAAGCAGCGATTTCCACGGCCCCGTCAGCGTTACGGTCCAAGGTAACGTCCCGCCCGTGCTTCCGGAGATCACTTCGATGAAGAATGCCTATCCCAACCCCTTCCAGGCAAACAGCAACACCAATATCGAAGTTGCCCTCAAAGCCGGCGAAACTGGCGTGGTGAGCATCTATAACGTCAATGGCCAGCTGGTGAGGACCTTCAACGTAACCGAGGGCACCCACACCATAATCTGGAACGGCAGAGACAACAATGGAATGGCATGCAGCAGCGGAGTCTATTTCTACAAACTCAGCACTCCCTCCCTCAGCCAGACCAGGAAAATGGTCATCGTCAAGTAATCATAACACAAAATACCATTGATCGAGCCCCGGAGTATATCTCCGGGGTTCTTTTTCCAAGGGAGATACATGGCAGTGCAATTCACTCATATCGGACGATTCCGGCCATGAGGCATAAAAATCGCCTTGACAGGAAACTTGCCTGCAAAACAATTCACCTCTCAGGAGATTGATGAATGATAGAAGTTATTGATCAGAAATGCGTGGGTTGCGGGGCTTGCATCCGCGCCTGTGCCTACGACGCCATCCGCATGGAAGGCAAGCTTGCCGTGATCGACCCGGAAAAGTGCACCCTCTGCGGAGCCTGCGTCCAGTCCTGCCCCTTCGACGCGATCGTGATCCGCAAACTGGCCGCAGAACACATCGACAAAGCCGATTTCCAGGGTATCTGGGTTTTTGCCGAGCAGAAGGACGGAATAATCGCGCCGGTGGTGCTGGAACTTCTGGGCAAGGGACGCGAACTGGCGGACCAGATGGAGGCGGAACTCAGCGCCGTGCTGTTCGGTTCGGAGATCGAGGATCTTTCCTCAGAGCTTATCGCCCATGGTGCCGATCAGGTGATCGAAGTGGACGATCCGGAACTCAAACACTTCCGCGACATCCGCTATAGCAAGGCCCTCACCGAACTGGCCCAGAAATACCGTCCCGCAGTCATCCTGGCCGGGGCAACGGTCACGGGAAGGTCATTCATCCCGCGGGTCGCGATCCAACTCCATACAGGCCTGACGGCTGATTGCACCGGCCTCGAATACGATCCCGAATCCGGCAACCTGCTGCAGACCCGTCCCGCTTTCGGCGGCAATATCATGGCCACGATCATCACCTCCAACCACCGGCCACAGATGGCCACGGTGCGCCACAAGGTCATGGATCCCCTGCCCCGCGACGATTCGCGTTCCGGCATCGTCATACGCGAGCAGGTTGTCTTTGATTTTGACGAGGAGGAGAGCCTCTGGCTGGGTTTTGAAAAGGAGCAGACCACTCTGGTCAACATCACCGAAGCCAATATCATCGTCTCCGGCGGACGCGGATTGAAGGACGCGAAGAATTTCGCCCTGCTGGAAGAGCTGGCCTCCGCCCTTGGCGGTGCGGTCGGGGCTTCCCGCGCAGCGGTGGACGCTGAATGGATCCCCTATTCGCATCAGGTCGGGCAGACCGGCAAGACGGTGAAACCCACGATCTACATTGCAGTGGGGATTTCCGGCGCGATCCAGCACCTGGCTGGAATGTCCTCCGCGGATTACATCATCGCCATCAACAAGGATCCGGACGCCCCGATCTTCAAGGTGGCCGATCTCGGCATTGTGGGCGATCTCTTCGAAGTGCTGCCTCTGATCACCAAAAAGGTGAACGAGATCAGGAAATGAACAGCGATCTGGCCACCAGTTTGATGGTCTCCGAGATCTTTTACAGCCTGCAGGGCGAATCCTCCCGCGCGGGCAGCCCCTGCGTCTTCATCCGGCTGAGCGAGTGCAATCTGCGTTGTTCCTATTGCGACACCCAGTATGCCTGGAGTGGCGGCACTCCGATGTCCGTGATGGCGATTCTGCAGGAGATAGACAAATATCCAGCCTGGCTGGTGGAGATCACCGGCGGTGAGCCGATGTTGCAGGACGGGGTCACAGACCTGATGCAGGCGCTGCATGAGGCCGGATACGACGTCATGCTGGAGACCAACGGCTCGATCTATCTGGCAGACGTTACGGATTACGTGGTCAAGGTCGTGGACGTAAAATGCCCCGGCAGCGGCTGCGCGGACAGCTTCATGAAGTGGAATTTGAAGGTTCTGCAGCCGCATGACGAACTGAAATTCGTGCTGACCAACTATTACGACTACCGCTTCGCGCTGGAATTCATCAGCGCCAACTACCTGGAAAACAGGATCCTGCTCTTCTCTCCGGTGCAAAGCGTGCTTCCGGCTGAGATCCTGGCCAGCTGGATGCTCGAAGACGGCGTCACGGCCAGGCTGCAGCCCCAACTCCATAAACTCCTGAACCTCCGCTAACGCTTTCCGGCCCTCCGTCTTCGCGCCGGATCGATTCTTTCCCAGGACGGCCCCCTTTACCTGATCAGGATTCAGGCCCTGCAAGCCCGTCTGACAGCCGGTCACGAAGCGTCTCTTCGCGTCTTGGCCTCAAGCCCAGGCAAGTCCCCCATTACATTCCGGCCCTTGGTTTACTTTGCGTTTCCCGCCGGATGCCCGCCCGCCGGGCGCTTATCGGGCGGGATACGTCCGCGAAACGGACAGGCTGAGTTTCAGCTGGATATCGCGGGCTCAGATCCGCAGTTTTAGATACGCTGTGTCGACCCTGTAGCCGTCTTTGGCAAAGACATCCAGTCCCAGCAGGGCAGCCTTGTACCTTTCCAGTTGCAGCGGATCGTCGATAGAGCCGGTCTTATAATCCAGGATCAGGGCTCTTTTCCCGGCGGTGTCAACCAGAAGGCGGTCCAGGCGCAGTTCTTTGCCCGCGTGATAGACAGTCAGTTCAGTGAACACCTTGTCGTAGCCGGGCACGAAGATCTCGTCCAGATGTAGCGAGGCCCTCAGATTACTGATGGAGCCTGTGATCTCAGCCTCGCTGAGCAGGGAGCCAAAGCGCGCCAGGCATTGCGCGGAAGCGCGTTCGTGTTCCTGGGGCAGGTTGAATTTCACGAAGCTCAGATAGTGGTGCGCCAGGTTTCCCAGCAAGCGCTGGCGGTCTTCCAGCCAGAGTTTTTTGAGGTTTTGAAAATCCTGGGCGGGATTGGGCTCGACCCCGGCATAGGGATCATCGATAGGCGCGGGCAGGGCGGTGACGAGTTTTTGGGGATCTATGAGGCTGAACGCCACTTGATCCTTATCAGGGCAGGGGGCATCCTTTTGTTCCTGGGTGTAGAGGTAGCGCCCCCTATCATCAGGTTCGATGCCCTTTCCAGAGAAGAAATCCCGGACGGCATCCGTGAGCAGGAGAGGCAGGCGGACCTGTTCGGGCTTGCGTGAATCCCTAAATTCATCATAATCCTGCTTGCCGATATAGGCCATGCTGATGTGCAGCGCTGTTTTGGCACGGGTGAAAGCCACATAGAGAGTGTTCATCTCCTCCAGCAGATCCCTGTCTGCAGCTTTGGCCACGAGCCCACCCCAACTGGAATTGGCAAGCACATCCTCGTAATGGTAGGTGAGGGCGTAATCTCTGAGGATTTGGAAGTCCGGCGAACCGTAATCCACAAACCATCTCAGGTACTTGCTGTCGCTGCCGCCCTTGCCGCTGAGGTTGTAAAACACGAAAACCCGGTCGAACTGCAGGCCTTTGGATTTATGTATAGTTAAAAGCTGCAATGAATTGCCTCCCTCAACAGCCACCTGTTTGAGGAATTCCTGCTCGCGGTTGGCGTCCAGAAAATCCAGAAACGCCGGGATGGATTTGTTTCTCTGGGCGCGGTCGAGCTCGAAATCCTGGCTTAGGGAAATGAAGGCGTGGATGTTCAGAAAGTCGCGTTCAGTGGGCTTTTTCCCAGTCAGGAAGAGGTCTGTGAATTCCTGGCAGACCTCCGCAGGAGATCCCGGATTCCCGCGGGAAATGTCGTAAAGCGCCTGGGCGATGCGAACATCCTGGAATTCCGGACCAGTCCCGTTTTCGCGGGCTTGGGCGATCTGGTCCACCACTTGCTTGAGAGGCGAGGCCTTTAGCATGATGTAGTTTGAACGCAGGACCTCGAGGAAATCCAGCCAGTCGCCGAAGGCAATGAAGCGCAGCCAGGCAATCAGCGGCGAGATCCACGCGTGATCAGGCAAGGTGTTGGAAGGCTGGAAAATGCCGCTTTCGCCAGCTTCCTCAAGCAGTTGCTGCATCAGGTCCAGTTCCCTGCCCTTGCGGCAGAGGATGGCGATCTCTTGCATGCGATCGCTTCTGAGGGCTGGGATCACGGAGTTTAGCACGAAATCGTTCATCACTTCTTCCAGGGTCCTGCCTTTGTTGTGGTTGGAATAAGCATTGGCGGCAAACTCGATCTGGGTGGGGTATTTGGGGCTATTGACCGCGCTCTGGCAGAAACGGTATTCCCAATTCAGGTCTCTTTCCTGCAGATAGTCCTTGATCCCCTGGAAACTGAAGATCGAATTGATGAATTCCATCATTGCCGGGCTGCTGCGGTAGGTTTTATCCAGAGATTCGACCTGGATGTTTTTGAGTGTTGGGAAGATGCCCTTCAGATTCAGCAGCAGGTCACGTTCCCCGCCCCGCCAGCCAAAGATGGACTGCTTCTCGTCGCCGACCACGATCAGGCCGCCGAAATCCTTGCTGCCCGCGCCGGAGATCACCTCCTCGATGATCGGCTTGAGGATACTGAACTGCATCAGCGACGTATCCTGGAATTCGTCGATCAGAATGAATCTGCTGCGGTGGGAAAGGAAGAGGTAGAACTCGTTGGCGGTTTCCTTGTCCCTGAGGTCAAATTTTCCCCCAGGCTGCTTGAACAACGCTTCCAGCGTGAACCAGGCAATGTCGTTGTAGGTCAGGTTCTTGTAGCTGTAGATCAGTTTGTCGTATTCTTCCAGGATGGCATTCCAGATGTCCATGATCTCTTGCTGTTCTGGCAGAAAAAGGGTGTGTACCAGATAGTTGGCAAGATTGAGCAGGATCGCTTCCTGCAGCGTATTGGCGATGTTGGTCTCGGCCTCCTTGTATCTTTTCTGCAGCTTTCTGCCGTTGTAGATGTTGCCAGCCTTGCAGGCCCGGAAGAATTTGTGGCAATCTTGGGGTCTGCTGCATCTATCCCGGACCTCTTGCAGCATACCGTTCAGAGAGTTGGGCAGGGTAGTGAATAGGTTTAGGAATCTGGTGCTGAAGAGTTTCTCGATCGCGTCCTGCGGGTAGGTCTGCCCCAGCAGGTCAAAGAGCTCAGAGAACCCGCCCAAAGCTGTATTCAGGCAATTTTCCGCGTATTCAGGCGAGGGATGGGAATTTTGGTGGCGCAGGGAATTTTCCGCCGCGGTTGGGGCCTGTGAATCGATCTGGTAGTAAAGCCAGCGGGAATTGATGAGCGAGGTGAAGAAAGAGCGATATTCATCCAGCGAGGGGCTCACCTTGCGGCGCAGCAGGTTGTCCAGGAGGGCTTTGAGTTTCGGGCTCATCAGATGGTCCAGCAGGTAAGGCATGCGTTTTTCGATCGCCTGCTGGTCGATTTCAAAGGCGTCAATGCTGCGCAGGGGGCGCACTATATTGCGAAAGATGCTGCCGATATAGGCGTCGATGGTCATCACCTGGAGTTTTTTGCGATCGGCTGAGATCTCTTTCATGGCACTGAACAGATGGCCTTTTTCATCGATGGTGAGGGCCCTGTCCGCCCTGTCCGGCCAGAGGGAGGCGATCAGGTCCAGCCTGTCCTTTTCCTTGCCCGCGGGTTCCATGCTCAGCAGATAGAGGTGCTTGACAATGCGTTCGCGGATCTCGGCCGTGGCCTTGCGCGTGAAAGTCAGCACCAGGATGTTGTCCAGGCTGAAATCGGGCTGGGAATAGTAATCCAGTACGATGCGCACATATTCCAGCGCAAGGCGGTAGGTTTTTCCTGTGCCGGCGCTGGCGGTGATGATGGAAAGCGGAGGCTGTCTCATTCTCCACCTCCCGCGGGTGGATGATAAAGGTCGGCACGAGTTATGTTCCTCATTGTCTTGCGGTGCGTCGAGTTCTTTCCCTGTCCGTAACCCCGGATCAGGCAATCTTCCAGGTTTTGGCGCATTCTTTCCCGCCATTTGTCCCGTTTGGCCTGATCTGTCCTTTCCAGGTTCTTTTGCTCCAGGATCATCCAGAAGGTCGAATCCAGTTCCCGCCCGGCGTAATCCTCATTCAAGAGATAGTAGAACCATTCATAGAACAAGAGCTGGCCGACCTCGTGGGACCCGGTCTTAAAATCCACGATCAGGTTTTTGGCTGGGCATTTGACGCGCAGATCGGCGATACCGCGGATCTTCAGATGATATTCGATCTCATCCAAAATATGGCTCACCAGAAGTTTGTGCTGGGATTCGAAATCGGTCATTCGGCCTTCCTCTGGCTGCAGTTCGAAAGAGGTGCCCCGCAATCTGGGGACCAGGAATTCCCGGTAGAATTGACGCACTGAGCGGACCAGGCATTGGGAAATCACGCTGACGAGGAACTCATGGTTGTAGTTCTGAGGAAGCTTGTATAGGTACAGCGTGGATGATATCAATTGGGAGATCTCCTTGCTCAGTTCGGTCTCTGAGTCCAGAACCACAGCCAGTTCTTCCACAGCTTGGTGGGGCCCTTTCAAGCGGCCCAAAACTTTGGCCAGGAATCCGTGCAGCAGGGCGCCGAAGAGTTTGCGGGTTATGGTCTCTTGCGGCCGCAGCTCGATGCACCTGAGCTTCCGCAGTTCCCTGACATACCAGGCGAATGGGTTCTTATCCAGGAGGGAAAGGCTTTGATAGGATACTTTCAGGCTGTGATGTTCGTCAAAGTCCGCTTGCGGTGAGACGGGCATGACGAAGAAGTCATTCGGATCAGCCCGGTTAAGTCCAAACATGAAAGCTGCCTTCGTTTGAAAATCGTATTCGTTGTGTTTGCCATATCTGGCGGCCCTGCTTTGGTAGAGGTCCGAGATGCGGGGTTTGAACAATTCCGGCACGATCCTTATAATCCCAGCCAATTCCTTGTTTTCCGAGGCGTGGATGAGTTCGGTTACGAAACTGCCAGGTTCAATGTCATGCTCCTGGTCGCGGTAACAATAGATCAGCGCCTGCCTGGAATTGAGCACCTGCCTGAGGAAGTAATAACGCTCCCGCCTACGCAATGCGTCGAAACTCTTCAAGCCCAGGCGCTGGCGTTGGTTCTCATTGAACAGCCAGACCGGCTCCGGATTGCTGGGATACACTCCCTCTATGGCGTGGAAAAACACCACCGTATCATAGCTCAGGTTGCGCAGGTCCAGAAGATTGCTCACGTCATAAACCCGCGTCTCCTCTCGGGCAGTTTTTGCAAAGCTCAGCCTCGCGCTGGCCAGGGCTTCCAACAGCAGTTGCAGGATGTTTTCCGCCAGGCCTGCCCCCTCCGGGGCGAACAGGTCGCTCCAGGAGTCTACCACACCCTGCGTCCCCAGGCTGGCAAAATTGGCCAAGCGTTCATAAAACTCCTCCAGAGCGTTGCTGTAAAGAAGTTCCTGGCTTCGGCACATCCTTTGGATACTGAGTCCCTCAGGTAGGTCGATCAGATAGACAAGGCCAGACGGGCTCTGGATTTGGGCGAGCTTGGCCAGCAGCGCGAAATGGGGTGTGAGCAGGCGAGGCAAATAGCTGTATGCACGTTTGTCGTTGAGCACCTTGAAGATTTCGAGGTCCTTGTCCACATACAATATGTCCTGGTCGAAAAGAAAGCGTAACTCGTTCAGGAGCAGGTCTCTTTCTTCGCTGCCCCAGTCAGGATGGTAGTAGCGGATGAAGTTGTCCTGCGCGCAAGCTGCCAATAACAGCCGGAGTGGGACAAAACTCTGGTCCAGAGTGGAGTTCAGGGCATGCAGATGAGCGTGCAGGGTCTGTAGGAAAGCGTAGATCCCGGAGCGGATGAAACTGCCAGCCTGGCTGGCCTTGTATTTGGCCGGGCTGAACAGGTGGCGGTAGTGTTTGCGGTTGAACATGCTGTCGATAATCACCCTGCTTTCCGCAACATCCTCCACTTCCGGGTCATGGTTGGCCAGGAAAGCCAGCACCATCTGCTCCTCATTCTCGCATTCGACCACTTCGATCTTCTGGGTGCGGATGTCAGAGGGTTTCAACTCTTCGAGCCTGGTCTCCGGGGTGGTCAGCTGCTCAGGGTCCATCTTTGGACCGCAGGACTGGGAGATGATAAACACCTCATTGCCCGAGGCTTCCAGGGCCTTGATGAGCTGTTTTTCCAGCTTGCTGAAATAGTATTGGTTCACAAACACAAAGCGGCAGCCCCGGCAGGGAACTTTGACCTCCGAGGCGCGCGTGGAAAAGATGGGGTCGGTCAGGCCCAGCTGGTCGAGCCTGTCGCGATAGCGGGAATGGATGGAGAGCACTTTTAGCAGATACTCTTCCTGCCAGCCCAACAGATTGATCCCGAAAGATTCGAACGGGGCGCTGAGTTTGCCCACTTCAACGCATTCGTCGCAGAGTTCTTCAAAGAACTGGAAAAAGTGGTTGCCCCAATCCACGCTGTCGAAGTAGCCGTTGATGTGAAAATGCTGCCGGTCCTCGTCAGTCAGGCTCTGATAGAGGCAGAGCAGACGTTTGTCGTCGCTCACGGATGGGATTCCCGGCAATAGCAGATCGTTTTTCAGCTGCTTTATGGAGATAAACTCGCAATCCTGAAGCTGCCAATCCGCCATGAACCTTTGCCTGGCACGGGCGGCGGATACTTCTGTGGGAAAGATGAGCTGGCAGGGATCGCTGATCTGCTCCAGCGCGGTTTCGGTCAGGTCAGCGGAAAGGGGAACGGTGATTATCCTGGGCACAATGGCCTCCTATAACAAAGGTGAAAACAAGCGGCAGAGCGATTCCAGAGCTTTCTTGACCACGGACCGGTTCTGGAATTCCTCCAGATCGATCTGCAGGCTCTGGCCGCGGTCGATCTCGAATTGGGTGATGGCCTGGATCGCTGTCCCGGCGTCGTAGACCATCGCGGTGATCTCAAAATTCTGGTTGAAGCTGCGCAGGTCCATGTTCACGGTCCCGATGGAGAGCACCTCTTCGTCCACGATCAGCACCTTGGCGTGCATGAATCCGGACCGGTATTCATAGATCTCGATGCCCGCCTCAAGCAGCTCGCGGTAGTAGGATTTGCTGCCCCACCAGACGATGAAATGGTCCGCCCGCCCGGGCAGGATGATCTGGATATTGACCCCGCTGAAGGCGGCGGTTTTGAGCGCCATGAGCAGGCTGCTATTCAGGATCAGATAGGGCGAAGTGATCCGGATGCTGCGTTTGGCGTTGCTGATCGCGGAGAAAAATACCTGCAGGATGCTGGCGTGGTCGGAATCCGGGCCGCTGGCGGCGATCTGGACCGGGATGTCCGGACTTCCCTCCACCTTCATGCGCGCCTCCGGGAGAAATTGTCTGAAAGCTTCTTCCGAGAGCAGGTTCTGCTTGCTCACAAAGTACCAGTCCAGGCAGAAATCCGCCTGCAGCGCGGTCACGCTGTCACCCCGCAGTTTCACCAGCGAGTCGCGCCAATAACCGAAATACTTGTTTTTCCCCATGTATTTGTCGCCGATGTTCAGCCCGCCCAGAAACCCGCGCTCGCCGTCCACGATCACCAGTTTGCGGTGGTTGCGGTAGTTGAGGCGGCTGTTCAGGATCGGCAGCCAGACCGGCATGAAGGGCTTAAACATCACTCCGGCGGACCTGAGTTCGCTCTTGAATTTGTAGCCCAGACTCCAGCTTCCGACGTCGTCGTAGATGAAGCGGACCTCCACTCCCTGGCGGGCTTTGCGGATCAGCAGGTCTTTCACCCGGTTGCCCGTCTCGTCGTTGGCGATCGAAAAATACTCCAGATGCACGTGCTTTTTGGCGTTTTCAATGGCGGCGCAGATGTCGTTCAGGGCCGCATTGGTGTCCGAAACGATCTCCACCGAGTTTTTTTTGGTGAGGATGGCCTTGCTGTTTGTGTCCAGCAGGCGGCAGAGCTTTTGCTGCAGGTCGGATCCGGCATTGAGCTCCAGGCTGCCCAGATATTCCCGGAAGATCCTGTCCAGATGATCTTTGTCGGCCAGTTCCTTGCGGTTGAAAAGCCTGGTTTTACGCCAGTTTCTGCCAAAGAAGAGATAGAGGATGAATCCAATGATGGGAATGTAGAGCAAGAGCAATATCCAGGCCAGAGTGCGCACCGGATCGTCGTTTTCCAGAACCAGGACCACGATGATCAGGACGATCGTGATCCCGAAAATGAAATTCACGACCTTCAGCATCCAGTTGGAAAGGTGAAAGAAAGCCGATCCACCCACGATCAGTTGCATGGTGCC
>JAHYIU010000070.1 GCA_019429425.1 Candidatus Syntrophosphaera sp. | reverse complement strand
TGTCTTGGAATGTATTTTCGCACATGACCCAAATCATTCAACCGATGGACATAATGTATAGGTTATTCGTTTTAAGGTAAGTGATTATAACATTAGCATGCCACTTTTTTGGGGGTATGCCTTAAATAATCGGGTTAGCTCTCACGCCAGCCTCAGTTTCCGTTCAAAACAGGGAAAACCGGGGCAATGAACATTTCTGGCCGATCCCTGGTTCACACCATGCTCAGCACGAGAGGGCAAGAAATCCGTGATGTTTCAACCATTGAGCAAAAATAAACTTGACAGAATAAAGAATTCATAATTCAAAGGAAACGGGGTGATGGCCAGCCTCGGCCACAAAACATACCCCGGGAGGTTTGTTATGAGATTCAGGATATTGGTCCTGCCCGCTCTGCTGGCCCTGTTGTTGCTGGCGGCCTGCGAGCCGGATCTGCTCAAACCGTCTGTTTACCAGCTCGACAACGCCAATCTGGCACCGCTGTTCGACCGCAGTTTGCTAATGTCGGCAGAGGGCGATTTCACGGTGGGATATCGCAACTACAACATCAGGGCGGACCAGGTGACGCTCACCTGGCGGGCCTCCACTGATGCCAATTTCCTCTGCTACAGGCTGTTACGGGGAAGCTACACGGTCGCCACGATCACCGACAAGGCCCAGAACAGCTACACCCACACCAATCTTGGCGCCAACGCCTATTACGACTACACGATCGCCACGGTGGTGAAGACCGGAATGGACCTCGCGGACACCCTGACGGTCAAGACCGCGTCCCTGCAGAGCCCGCTGCTCTACTGGAGGATCAACTTCAATGGCACCCTGACCCTGCTCTGGCAGGACAGGGCCGACATCCCCGGGGATTTCGTGATCACCCGGGACAACACCGAGATCGCCACGGTCGCGGAAAACACCACCCCGGGCTATGTGTATTCCTTCACCGACGCCGGTGTCCTGCCGGGAAACACCTACAGCTACCAGATCACCAAAACCGGCCTCTATTCCGATTCCAACACTGCAACCGCCACCATCCACAACCTCTACACGATGAATCCGCCCAACCTGACCGAACTGGACCAGACCCCCGGGGAAACCGAGGTCACGCTCACCTGGACGGAGAATTGCAGCGCGGAGACGGGATTCAGGATCTACCGCCGGCTCCTGGGCGCTCCGGATTTCGTCTTGGTGGGGACGCTCAACCAGACCAACGCCACCAGCTACACCGACGCGGCGGGCCTGGTGATGGGAAACACCTATGAGTACCGTGTTTCCGCGATCGACGCCAACCATCCCAATGATCCCTTCGAGACCGTCATGTCCAACACCCGGAGCATCACTCTGTATGACTCCCAGGTCCTGAGTTGGAACTTCGATTCCGGAGTGATGCCGCCGGAATTCACCCTCGGAGGCGACGCAGACTGGTACCTTGTGCCCCACACCCTGCTGCGTGGCTGGGCCTTGCGCTCCGGCGAGATCGCCCACTCCCAGTCAAGCTGGATCTCCACCAGCCTGGGCGTCAACAGCGGTTCCGCGGTGACCGTCGAATTCGATTACCGCGTGAGCAGCGAATCCGGCTGGGATCACCTGCGCTTCTACGTCAACGGCAGCCAGGTCGAATCCTGGTCCGGAAACAGCGGCTGGCAGACCTACAGCCACACCTTCACCCACAATTCGCCAACCCTGGAGATCAAATTTGCCTACACCAAGGACGGCTCGGTCAATGCCAACCTGGATTGCGCCTTTGTGGACAACATATCGGTCAACTTTGTGCCTGATACAACGCTTCGCCTTGCCGCGACTGGAGGTGCCCAATGAAACGCGCGCTCATCATCGCCATCCTGGCCTCCGCCTGCCTGGTTTTGGCCGGACAGGGGATCAGTTCCTTCCGCAATCTCAGCACCGGCGGCGTTTTGGACGACACAGCCGACCTGGCCTTTGACCCCATCGAACTCAACTACATCGAGGGGACCCACATCTTCAGCAACCTGAGCAATTTCAGCTCGGAGGACCGGATCTACGCCAATGACGGCGCCAACCACCTCCTGATCGGGCTGGCCACGGACAAATGCATGCTGGAAAACCTCAAACGCGCCCTGCTCTTCAAATACTATGACCTCAAGGAACCCGGAATGATCGACTATTACATTCCCGGTGACGACAGGAACATGGCCTGGGGCGAGGTCGAAAACATCTGGCAGGAGTATTATGACACCAATGGAAACGGCCTCTACGACAGGCATTACACCTACAGCCAGCACTATCAGAACTGGGTTTACGACAAAGGCTGGGAGTTCTTCCTCAACCACGCCTATGAGATCAGCGATAAACTCCGGGCGGGGTTGAAACTCGGCTGGGTGAACGAAACATACGGCCACAACCTTTGCTCCAGCGAACTGCTGGATTTTGAGCCCGGCGACTACAGCACCCATACCCTGGAGACCCTGGTCAGCCTGGAGGAAAATGACCCGGGTATAGAGCCGTTCTCCAGATCAGAAGAGATCACCGGCGATTTTGGCGGGGAATTACAAAGCGGCAATTTCCTGGGCGAATTCGCCCTGGCCAAACAGCTTGACCATGCCGAACTGAGGGGCAGCCTCCTGTTGGAACTGGTGGATTCCGATCTGAACGTAGAGGACGCGGCGGAGCAAATCTATCTGGCAGAAAACACCAACGAGGCCGAAAGCGAAGCATGGGACTACAAGCAGACCAAGAACGGTTTCCGCGGCGGACTGGCCCTCGGTTACCGCAAGGTCCTGAAGGAACAGGAACGGCGCCAGGACGAGGGATATCTCTCCCTGCAGGGGAGTATCAGCCTGGTCAGCTTCGACAACCAGATATCCGAGATTGGCTCTTACGACTACAACGATAACGAAACGGAGCTCGGCAGCGAGGACTACAGCCAGGAGATGACCGGGGATGTTTCCGGGCTGGAGATGATGGCCCGCCTGCGCCTCCATTATCCCCTCAACCGGCGCACCTGGTTCGGCACCGGCCTCGCCTGGAGCCACCTGAACCACAAGGAGGAAGGTGATTACGACTTCCATTTCAGCAGCCAGGATGATGTCTACCTCGAGGAAGGCGAATGGCTGAGCACCCAGACAAGGAGCCATGGCATCTCCGGAACCACCCAACACAACCTCAATGAAACCAATTTGGTGGTTCCCGTCGGTCTGGAATACTGGTTCGCCAACAACCTGCAATGGGCTCTGCGCTTCGGCTCCATCTTCTCCCAGAGTTACAGCACGGAAACCCGGTTCTACGAACCCACCAACGTGGAGCCCGTCACAGTGACCCTCACTTCAGCCGCCAATCCCGACCCCCAGATTTACTACGAAGATAACGAATACGAGATGGAAACCCAGCGGATCATCACCCGCGATTCATACACCAACTTCACCTACGGCCTGGGATTCCGGCCCAGCGAAAACCTGCAGATCGACCTGATGGGCATGTTCCGCCCGGAAAGCACGCAGCTCTGGAACACCAGCTTCTTCCGCAGCCTGCGCCTGTCCTTCTCCATCAGGCTGAAATAAACCGCGGACAATATATTGGAAATGCCGCCGGGACAATGTTTCCGGCGGTTTTTTCAGGCTCTCTTGCAATTTGAGTGGGTCAGGTTTTAATCAGGGCCAAGAAGGGATGGAAATTCCGCTTTGCCATAGCGGTCGCAGGCCGCTCAGCCTGTAAACAAACCGGTTCAACCGGTGCAGGACAATAGAACCGGGATTTATCCCGGGTATTTATGGAGGGATCGTTTGTTTCCCCAAATTCCCCACCCCCTCCCCAAACACAGATGCAATCCGTGTTTGGGGTGGGGGTGGGGCCAGCAACAACGAACACACCAGCTTTTAATACGACGGCTAAAGCCGCCGCCTATATTCCTTGACCCCACCTGCGGGGGGGGGGGTCAACAGGCGTCACCCCTCCGGGGCTCATCCTAACAATAACCGGAACCCCGCACCCCAGGGTTTCCACCCTGGGCTAAGTTGTATCGCCCCTCCGGGGCTTATTCCAACAATAACCGGAATCCCGCTATCCCAGGGTTTCCACCCTGGGCTAAGATATGCCGCCCCTCCGGGGCTTTGACAAACAGGGATGTCTTCTTTTTTAAATACGACGGCTGAAGCCGCCGCCTATATTCCTTCACCCCACCTGCGGCGGGGTTTGTCAGTAGTGACAGATGTCCCAGACCGCATCTGAAGGCAATCTTGCTGCCTTTGCCGCTTCTCCAGATCGGCAACCCGCTTTTATTTTCCAGAAATCCAGCCTGTCCGCCACCTGCCCATCACCCGCTGAGTAACCGCCAGCCCGGCGGGAGGTGGGCGGGAGACAAGTGAGTGATGGGTGAGTTGGGCAAAAGGGGGAAATACCTTGAGCCGAAAGGGGTCTTTTCGGAGGAGCGCAGCGGAACACCCTTGAAAGGAGTTTGTAAAAGAAAATCAGCTCCGAAGGGGGCGTAGCCTGCTGACAAACCCCACCTGCGGCGGGGTTTGTCAACAGCCTGCGCCCCTCCGGGGCTTTTCCTGATAACAACCGTTTTCTGCTGCCCCGGGATTGCCCACCCGCTCATTTAATGCTTGACACTATGGCCCTCTGCCCAAATCAGAAACTTAAGCTTTAAATCCCTTGAACAAGGAGCATACTTTGAGATATCTAAAAGCCCTTTTGATCGTCCTGGCGCTGCTTGGGGCCACCCTGGCCTTCGCGGCCATCGACGAATACTACAGCTTCAACGCAACGATGGGGACCTATTCCCCGATCACCGGCACCAATGCCGGGATCTCGGGCGACGACATGCTCTCCGCGGCCATTCCTCTGGGCTTCAGTTTTCCCTATGGCGACGCCACCATCAGCCAGATCAAGATCTCTTCCAATGGCTGGATCGATCTGGGCGGAAACCAGACCAGCAGCAACCTGAGCAATCAGCTGGCTTCGACCACGATCCGTCCGGTGATAGCGCCGCTTTGGGACGACACCAGCCTCTCGAGCGGAGACGCCCAATACCTGCTCTCCGGAACAGCGCCCAACCGGGTCTTCATGGTCCAGTACACCAACCTGAAGTGGAATTACAGCGCCACCAACCAGTTCAATTTACAGGCGCGTATCTACGAGAACGGCAAGATCGACATCATCTACGGTCCTGCCACCGGAACGCCCAGCAACGCCTCGGCCTCGATCGGGATCAACATGGCCCCCGGCGGTGCTGGATGGTATTACAGCGTTACCCCGGGAACACCGCCCACGGCCTCCAGCACGGCGGAAAATTCCTCCGTATCATCATTCCCGGCCCAGGGGGAGATCTATGAATTCAATCCCGTCGTCGCCGTGCCCAATGATCTGGCCGGAGTTTCCATCGTCGGGAACATCACCCCCACCGCCGGCTCACCCAATAACTATGAGGTCACCATCCGCAACCGCGGCTCGGAAGCCCAGAGCGCCTATCAGGTCAAGCTGTTCCGGGGAGCGGCGATCGAGGTCGGCTCCGTCAACGGGACAGCGATCCAGCCCGGCCAGCTGCAGAGTTTCACGATTCCCTGGACCCCGGATGCGGCCGGCCCGGAGATCCTCTACGGAAAGGTGGTTTTGCCCGGAGACGAGAATCCCGCCAACGACCAGACCCCCAGCCTGAACGTGAACGTCCAGCCAGCCGGGGTATGGAACTTCGTGGTGGGCGACGGCAACCAGAACGCCCGCATGCCCCTGGATTTCTACTGGCGCAATTCGCTCTACGAAACTCTCTATTACCCCGCCGAGATGGGCAATTTCATGGGCCAGATTCTCGGCATCCAGCTTTGGAACAACTTCAGCACCAATCTGCCGGCCAAGCCCACCAAGGTCTGGATCGGCACCACCACCCAGCCCGACCTTTCCGCCGGCTGGATCCCCTCCACCCAGCTCACCCTGGTCTTCGACGGGACCATCGACTATCCCTCCGGCTCCAACCTGATCAACATCCCCTTCAACCAGCCCTACATGTATCTGAACGGGGAAAACCTGGTGCTGATGTTCAACCGGCCCATGGACAGCACCTATTTCTCCTCCTCGGATCAATTCCTCTGCCAGACCGTGGGCTCCAACCGCGCCCGCAACGTCTATAGCGACTCAACTCTCTATGACCCGGCCAATCCGCCCGCCGGAGGCACACCCACGGGCCAGTTTCCCAAGACCGGATTCGTGGTCATTCCCGGCGGAGTGGGGCATATCAACGGGACCGTCACCGGGGCAGGCGGAGTGCCGCTGGAAGGGGTCTTGGTCCAGTTCGCCACCGGCGGCTATGCCACCGCCACCAACGCATCAGGCCAATACGCCATCCAGAACATTCTGCCGGACGACTACACGGTGAGTTTCAGCACCTATGGCTACGAGACCTCAACCTTCAACATCACCATTGACGAGGATGAGACCGAGGTCCTGGATGTGGCGATGGCGCCCATGGCGACCGTGAACGTGAGCGGGACCGTGATCGCCAGCGACACCCAGGCCGGGATCAACGGCGCTTCGATCCATCTGGCCGGCTATGCCGATTACAGCGCCACCACCATCGCCACCGGCGCTTTCACCATCCCCGCCGTCTATGCCAACAACAGCTATGAATACGTGATCCTCGCCCCCGGCTACGTTGCCGCCAACGGCACCATCAACGTCGGGGCCGGTGCATACGACATGGGCACCATCACCTTAAGCGAAGTGGCCTACGCGCCCCACACCGTCCTGGCCGAGGCGGACGTTTCCGGCAATTCGGTGAACCTCAGCTGGCAGGCCCCGGACCCCAACGCCACCGAGATCACCGAAAGCTTCGAGGACGAGAATTTCCCGCCGGCGAACTGGAGCCAGATCATCACCAACACCGGAGCCCCGAACACCCAGGGCGTTTTCCCCACCTGGTGCCGCGTGGGTGCCGCCTCAGACAGCGGCCAGCCCATCAATCCCACCGACGGGCTCCACCAGGCCGGGCTGCGCTGGGATTACGGCCATCAGGACGAATGGCTGATCACGCCCAGCTTCAACAGCCCCCCGGCCGGCTACCTTCATTTCGACACCTTCGTCTATCTGGGCTCCGTGAACCAGGACCACTACTACGTCAAGATCTCCACAGACAACGGCAACACCTGGATCCCGATCTGGGACGCCACGGAGCAGACGGGCGGCCTGAACGCCTATGCCAGCCCCATCACGGTGAACCTGGAGGCCTACAGCGGCCAGCAGGTCAAGCTGGCCTTCAATGCCGTGGACGGCCCTTCCAACGACGGGCTCTGGCATATGTGGTTCATCGACAACATCTATATCGGCAACGCCATGACCGGCGAAGTGCTCCGCTTTGCCGGCTCCGACCTGGAAACCAGGTCCCACGGCTCCGGCGGCTTTGGCGGACGCCCCGTGCCCACCACCCACCATTCCAGGGCGAGGGAGGAAGGCTGGAGCAGAACGGAACCCAGCCTGCCCCTGCCCGGAGGATCGCGCCGCAGGGATGGCTCTGAAAGCGGCCGCCTCCTCACCGGCTACCGGGTCTGGCGCCTGAGCGCCGGCCAGGAGACCAACGAGAGCGCCTGGAGCCTCCTCACGCCCCAGGACATCACCGCCAATTCCCTCACCGACCCCGGCTGGCAAACCCTGCCCAACGGAACCTACCGCTGGGCCGTCAAAGCCGTCTACACAAACAACGTGGTCTCCGTCGCCTCCTTCTCCAATCCCCTGGATAAATTCCAGGAGACGGGCATGATCGCCGGAGTGGTGCGCCGCACCAATAACGCCCCCATCGCCGGGGCCACCGTCTCCGTGCCCGGCTATTCGGCCACCACCAATTCCGTCGGAGCCTACACCCTGGTCCTGCCCATCGGCGCCTGGGACGTCACCTGCGCGGCCGCCGGCTTCGTTGACCAGACCGTCGAAGGTGTGGTCGTGAACGTGAACCAGACCACCACCCAAAACTTCGTCATGAGCGTCGTCTCCAATCCGGACGAAGTCGTTCCCGTCACCGCCACGGCCCTGCTGGGCAACCATCCCAACCCCTTCAACCCCGAGACCCAGATCAGCTACTCCCTCAAGGAAAGCGCCCCGGTGCGCCTCTGGATCTACAATTCCAAGGGCCAGCTCATCCGCTGCCTGGTCAACGCGGACCAGCCCGCCGGCTGGTACAAGGTGCTCTGGGACGGCCGGGACGACAGCGGCCAGGAGGTCTCCAGCGGCCTGTATCTGTACCGCCTGAGCGCGGGAAGCTATCAAAGCACCCGCAGGATGGTCCTGCTCAAATAACTCCATATCTGGCCTCTAAGGCTTTTACGCAGCCCCTGGTAGTCTCCGGGGGTTTTTTTCAGGCTTACTTTCAAACCAAGAGGATAAAGCCCGGAGGGCGCAACAATTTAGCCCGGGGTTCCGCTGCGCTCCACCCCGGGCTAAGATCTGTCGCCCTCCGGGCTGATCAAATATCAGAGTTTTGTATCACCCACTCGTTTTGAAAGAGAGCCTTTTTTCATGTTCCGGGAGCGGAAAGGGGAACGCGGAAATATGAGTGATGGGGTTTTAAGGTTTTAGCGTTTTAGCGTTTTAACGTTTTGGCGTGATGGCGCTCATTCGTGTAATTGGTATAATTTGTGGGCAAAGATTCCCCCTCATCCAGACCGATCCTGTGCTCCCTGATCTATTACAAAAAATCTGCGCTATCTGCGAGATCTGCGTGCTTGTCTTTTTTGAATCTGTGAAATCTGTGAAATCTGTGTGAGGCAGTTAATCCCCGTGAAACCCCAATTATTTCTTGACACATCCGCCCCGCCGGAGCAAGATAATCAAAAAGCCACGGGAGTTTCAGATGCTGGATATAGCAGGTTTGACCAAGACCGCTTTGGATTATGTCCGCAACATCTTCAGTGATGCCATGGTCAGGAAATCCAAAGCGGCGGACATCATCTCCGAGATCGCCGTCAACACGGGGATCCTCAGCGAATTTACCAGGAAGAAGAACCAGAAGTGCGACCGCGAGATCGCCTGCAAGGTGGTGGCAGCCCTCAAACACGAGGCCTGGGATGAATTCCGGAGGAACAACCTGGACCTGAAAAGCTCCTTCCGCGAGTTGGTCGCCGCCGATCCCGCCAAACCGCTCCATCTGGAGATCAGGCGCTTCTACGAGACGATCGCCAAATTCGGATTCGTGATCGCCAATCTCGAGGCCACCGGAGTCCGGCCCAACTACCGGCAAAGGCTCACCAACCTGAGGGACCGGGGTCTGGGCATCATCCGGGAATTGAACCGCTCCATCAAGAAAACGAAGAATGCGAAAAGGGACAAAAGGGCTTTGCCAATGTAGAATGTAAAATGTAGAATTGGTTCCACGTCTTTTGATCCACATTCTCTTTAGATCTGCGAAATCTGCCTTTTCATCCGCGGGATCTGCGGGAAACGTTAATTCGTGGACGCACGTCTTCATCCGTTGAATCCGTATAATCCGTCTAATCCGTAGGGAAAATCTCCATCCTGTGCATCCCTGCTCCATAGCCAAACCTGTTTGAAGCATCTATCCAAGAGGTCAGAGCAATGATTCCAGATAGTTTTCTGGATTGATGACCATGTTTTCAGATGAAGGGTAGGCTTGGCTGAACGAGGAGGGTATTTTGGGTTTTTTCCCGGGATTCCATTTTAGCTCAAAGGCTCTGATCCGCTCATCCTCTGTTTCGATCAGGTCGATCTCCTGTTGGGCTGTGGTTCGCCAGAAATAGTGGTCGAAGTTCGCCCGTCTGTTCAGCATCAGTTTTCTGCGCTCCGTGATCACGTAATTTTCCCAGAGAGCGCCCAGGTCACTTCGCTTATCCAAAGCTTCGAATCTATTGATCAGCGCGTTCCGGATCCCGTTGTCCCAAAAGTAGATCTTCACCGCTCTTTTAAGCTCATTGCGAAGATTCCTGCTGTACGAGCCCAGCCTGTAGATGACAAAACACTGTTCCAGGAGGCCAATGTACCTATCCACGGTTTTCTTGTCCATACCCACTGTATTTCCCAGTTCAGTGTAGGAAACTTCGCTGCCGGTTTGCAGAGCCAGGGCAATGAGCAATTGCTTCAGGAGGTCCGGGCGCTTTATATCCTGATAAACAAGCAGGTCCTTGAACAGGTAGGAACCGGCTATCTCCTTTATGATCTCCACCGGCATGGTTTTCTCCAGATACACTTCCGGATAATTTCCAAATACCAGCCTTTGAGCCAATCCTCCCTTAACGGCATCAATACCTTCCTGGAGATAGATCTCTTGAGTGGAAAGAGGTGTGACCAAAAACTCGAATTTTCTGCCGGTCAGAGGCTCGCTGGTGAAATTGGAGAGGTCCAGTGAAGAAGAACCAGTGGCAATGATCTGCAGCTCCGGAAGAGTGTCGATCAATGCCTTGAGTTTGATGCCGATATCCCCCACCCTTTGGGCTTCATCGATCAGGAGATGGGAATAGCGCCCAAATTCGAGCCGGATCGCGTCGCTGTTTTTAAAATTGAAGGCTTCCTGGCCGTCTATCAGGTCGCAATTGATATAGCGGAGATCCTTCAGGCCCGCGGCCAGGGAGTTGAGGATCGTGGTCTTGCCTGTCCGCCTGGCACCGTAAATGATGATGGCGCGGCCTTTGTGCATGTACTGCGGTATCAGTTCAAGAATAGTTCTGGCGATCATATTCACCTCTTGGACAAATTACCCGGCATAAGGATTAATGTCAATGGAAATCTTAAAATCGGGGATTTCAATCCCCCAATATTACGATATTTGGGGAATCAATTCCCCGAAATCACAAAATATCCCTCAAATCCTTGTACAGAGAGGATCCATTTCTTTGTCATCCCGTCCCCATAACAGGAGTCGGGCAAGGAACATCCATACCTGGAGTCGAGCGAGGCACGAGCATGGACTCCAGGACCTCACAACGCCACAACGTTAAAACGCCAAATCGCCAAAACTATCGGAACACTGGCTTCCCGGGGTCCCCGCGGAGGAGCGAAGCGGAATAAATTCCCTAAAGAATGGTAATTTTTGGGAATACTAATCCCTAAAATCAACCTATAACAGGCATAAACTGCACCATAACCTAACCTTTCATCATCTCCATCCATCTCAATGCACATTTGCCGGATCACAGGATCAGCTCCAGATAGTTTTTCCGGTTAACAAGGGTTATTTCGCTTCCGGGATACGCTTCCTGAAATTTCCGTGGTATTTTGAATTTGTCTTTCTTCCATTTGATCTCATAGGCAAAGAGCTTCCCCTCTCTTTCTTCGATCAGGTCGATTTCCTGCTGGTCCCAAGTCCTCCAAAAATAGTGGTTGGCATGGATACTATGATAGGCTCGCTTTTTGACCCTTTCAGTGATGATGAAGTTTTCCCACAACATTCCGATGTCATTACGCAGTTCCAGGGGGTTGAAATTCGCGATTAGGGAGTTGCGGATGCCATTATCGTAGAAATAGTATTTGGCTTTTGAAGTGATCTCATTCCTGAGGTTTCGGCTAAAACCGCCCAGGCGAATGAGAATGTGGGATTTTTCGAACAGGTCCAGATATCTGGCCACAGTCTTGTGATCGAGCCCCAATTGCTTTCCCAATTCATTCTGTGATACCTCATGCCCGATCTGAAAAGCAAGCAGGCGGAGAAGATCTATCACTGGCTGGGCTGATCTGACCTTATCCAGCTCGAGGATGTCTTTCAGCAGATAAGAATTGGTGATCTCATTCAGTTGATCGGTTTTCCGCTGCTTACCTGAAGCGGTCACTATTTCAGGATACATCCCGTAAATGAGCAGTTGGGGCAACATGGCATCCAGTTCAAACCGGTTGTGATGTTCCAACAACTCACCAACCCAGACAGGATAGAGCAGTAAACTCGTTTTTCTTCCGGTGAGCGGTTCGCCCAACTGACCCATGAGATCGAAGGACGAAGAGCCTGTGGCAATGATCTCCAAGTCCTGCCGGTTGTCTGCCAGTATTTTCAGTGCCAGGCCAATATTGGGTATTCTCTGAGCCTCATCTATGATCAGCAGTTCGTATCCCTCAACCCTGCCCAATATTCCAGCCTGATCCTGGGAAGCCATGGTTGTCTGAACCACAATGTCATCGCCATTGAGGAACAATTTTTTCCCGGGATGGAGATCATAATATCTCCTGACCAATGTGGTCTTGCCAACCTGCCTTGGACCGAACAGCAACATGACCTTGTTCTTCACCAGCCTGTCCCCCAGGTTGTCATAAACTCTGTCTATGATCATTTTCCTCTCCCTGTCTCTTTAATTACCTAAAACAGGCCATTTTTGGGGATTCCAAATCCCTATGATCTTATTATTTTTGGGTTTTAGAGCCTGTTTATTCCCCTTTGCCTGGATGTCAAGATTTATCTGCGCAAGTTTTGATCCGCCTCATCAGGTTAGCTTCTTCATTATCCGTATGACTTTGCGGGAAACTCTTCTTTTTCGTTCCGTTCCCATACCTGGAATCGAGCGAGGAACGAGCATGGACTCCAGGATCCCAGTCACGCTAAAACCTTAAAACCCTAAAACGCTAAAACGCAAACTCTAACCACCAAAACCGTAAAAAAGTCATGACTATTTTACGGTCCTACTGTGAAAAAAGTACGGTTTGTGATCTCATCCCCTCTGCCTGGAGTCGAGCAAGGAACATCCATACCAGGAGTTGAGCGAGGCACGAGCATGGATTCCAGGACCCCACAAGGCCACAAGCTAAAACGCTAAAACGCTAAAGCCCGAAACGCCAAAACTATCGGAACACTGCGTTCATCAGGGTCTCCGGGGAGTAGCGCATTGTACAAAGTCACTCACTTAAAAATTGGGACTCCCAAAATGAAACACGAAAACCCATATTAAGACCGTTGAATAATGCACCCACGCTTCGGTTGAGATGAATTCACTGTATCCCACATAAGCTTTTCTGTCCCGACAGGCCTTTTTTGGTCTATTTTTGTGCTTTTGCCTCTCTAATGTCCTTTCT
>JAHYIU010000069.1 GCA_019429425.1 Candidatus Syntrophosphaera sp. | reverse complement strand
GCCTCGATCTCCTCTACCACTGTGCGTTTAAACTCTTCGCTGTAGCGGACTTGGGGACGTGTTTTCTTCATTGGTCATACTCCTTACTATAGGTTTTTGGTCAACCTATTTCAGGACGGGTCACCCTTCCTTGACGGCGTTAATCACTTCTCTATCCACTGTCTATCACTTGTCTATTGTAGACAAGTGATAGACAGTGGATAGTCAAGTGATAGGCAGGGTGAAGGGAGGGTGACCCGTGAAAAAGGACCGGCCTATCACGGTCCGGTCCCTAATTGGGTCTTGCTTCAGCTTATTGGAGTTGATAACTTTTTTGCATCAGTTCCTTAAAGCTATCTCCAAAAACTAAGAACAAAACTACATAAATCACGGTCAATACTACCCACAGGATCAATATGGCCTGTGCCCAATTCCGCCGGTTGGGGTTTTCCGATTTGCTGAGACTCCAAACGATGATCAGGATGAGGTTGACCAAGGGAATCATCACCAGCAACAAAGTGCCGATCCACTTTCCCAAACTGACGATTGGAGCGACTGTCTCGCTCACGTAGTTTTTTCTTTCCTGTTCCATGTTAAAAACCTCCTTGGCTTTTTAGCTAGTATCTATTCACTCTCTATTTGTCAAGAAATTTCAGATTCCTATGCTCCGTCCTGAACATCAGACCCCCACCCTCGCGCAGTATCGATGGACCGGGCATTCCTGGCAGCGCGGCTTGCGGGGGGTGCAGAGATTCTGCCCGAAGGCCACTACATAGGAATTGTACTGCAGCCAATGCTTTTCCGGCAAGATCTCGCGCAGCGCCATCTCGCTTTCGAAGGGAGTTTTGGTGCTTATATAGCCCCATCTGTTGCTGATCCGATGGACGTGGACGTCCACACAGATCGCGGGCAACGAAAAAGCCACCGCGCGCACCAGGTTGGCCGTCTTGCGCCCCACTCCGGGAAGCTCCAGCAGGTCGTCGATCTCTGAAGGAACCTGGCCTCCAAAGCGTTCGTTCAATACTTTGGGCAGTTGTTTAAGATGCCTGGTCTTATCGTTGTGGAAGCCCACCTGCCTGATGATGGCGTTCAATTCCTCCGCGCTCAGTTTATCAAAGTCATCCGCCTTGCGCACCACTTTGAAAAGCTCCGTCACGGTCCGGGCCGTGGTCTCGTCTTTGGTGCGCGCGCTCAGGATCGTGGCCACCAGCACCTTGAAGGGGTCTTTGGTCTTGGCCTGGATCAGGTCCACGATTGGGGTTTTCACTTCGTAAAAATGCTTTTCCAGTTCCCGCATCACCGCGTCAATGTCAAATTTGGCCATTCTTTGTGTCCTTTCCAGTTCTTGAAAAAATATGTTGCAGGATTTTCCAGCCTCCCTTTCTTGTCAATCAGAAGGAGTTTGCCATGTGTGGAAGATTCGCCCAGGTGATCAAACATGACCGGCTGCAAAAGCTGGAGAAAGAACTGCTGCTGAGTCAGAAAGCGGAGCAGATCGAACTGAATTACAACGTGGCGCCCACCCAGACCGTCGCGGCGGTTCTGAGCCAGGACGTGGGACGCTATTTCGGGACCTTCCGTTGGGGTTTGATCCCCTCCTGGAGCAGGGATATACCCAAGTTTAACCTGATCAACGTGCGCTCGGAGACCATCACGGAAAAACCGTCCTTCCGCGGCGGCCTGCAACGCCGGCGCTGCCTGGTCCCGGCCAACGGTTTCTATGAATGGCGCCAGAGCGACAAACAGCCCTTTTTCATCCATGACGCGGGTGACGACCTGCTCTATCTGGCCGGAATCTACGACGCCTGGTTCGGCCCCGACGGCAGCTTCATTCCCTCGTTGGGGATCATCACCACAGAGGCCAACGCGGCCATGCAAAGCCTGCATCAGCGCATGCCCGTCCTGCTCTTTGGCTCAGACCGGCTGGACTGGCTGGACCATACCCTGACCGACGCCCTCGACTTTGTCCCACTGCTCAAACCCGCGCCGGATGAGGCGATCGCCCTGCAGCCCGTGAGCAGATTCGTGAACAAGGTGGGCAATAATTCCGAGGAGTGCCTGCTGCCGGTTTAAATGTCACTTATCCTATAGCCAAAAATTTCTTGACATTATCAGCGTGGTTGCATATTTAACCAAAAGCCATGTATCACCGATCGTAATAGAGTATCTTAGATAGATAATCGGGAAGCGGAACAACGTTTCCCAGGAGGTTACAATGAAAAAGTGCTTGTTATTACTGTGTGTTTTCGGCTGTTCACTTATCTGGCGGGAATCGTGATCATCGATCCGGCCGGTGACGGGGGCTTTGAGAACGGCTCCACCTTCGCGGCCAACGGCTGGACCGTCGTCAATGACAACATCAATCAATGGTACGTGGGCACCTTGGTGGCCAGCAGCGGCAACGGGGCTTACATCTCCGACACAGGAGGATCCACCTACCATTACAACTACGATTACTACGGCCATGCCCAGGCTTCGCATTTTTACAGGGATGTAACCATTCCCACCGGCTTGTCTGGAGAACTCACTTTTCAGTGGAAGGGACGGGGTGACCTATACAAGGACAGGTTGCTGGTCTATCTGGCCTCGACTTCGGTAATCCCTGTCGCGGCAACACCCGGCGATGGAATGTCCTGGATCGAGAACGCGGAACTGCTTGGCAACTATTGGGGCCAGAGCATCAATCAATATGCCACGGAAACCCTTTACATCCACACTCCCGGCACCTACAGGTTGATCTTCACCTGGGTGAATGATACCAGTATGTTCACAACAACCCAGACCCCCGCGGCGGTGGACAACATTTCCCTGATAACATATTCGAGAAATCCCATCTCGGGGACTCAGATCATCGGAGCGGCGGGAACCCCCTATCTGACTTTCACCGCCGCGTTCAACGCCCTCAACAAACACGGCGTGACCAGCTTTGGAGCAACTTTTTGGGTGGCCGGCGGGAATTATTACGAAAATCCTCCCGCCCTCAAGGCTTCTGGCACGGCCATCGGCCCGATCGTCTTTGCCGCCTCTCCCACAGGCGGATCCGTAACCCTCCGACCCTCAACAGGTTGGAAATCCTATGGCTTCGTCCTCAGGGGAGCGGACCATGTGCGTTTTGACGCAATCGATGTCTACGCCCCGGGAACCAGCTCCACGGACAACCATCTGCGCGCCTACTGGCTGGAAGCCCTGGCCGGAAATGGCTGTTCCCACAACGTGATCCAGAACTGCACGATCACCATGGCCACCTGGCAATCTGCCAATCAGTTCCCCAATTTCGGCATCACCAGCATGGGCACTGACAACACTCCCAACACCCACAACTCCTTTTTAAGCAACATCATCACCGGCCCCTACAACGGCATCTGCTCGATCGGCTTCGAACCGGGATTTGAAAACGATCATGAGGAAGCCTATGCCAATACTGTCTCCTGGACAAGTTTCCAGGGCATCGCCTTCATTGGCTGCACGAATGGCCAGATAGGGGAAAACGATGTCAGCTACAGCTTTCCAGCCGATATCAGTTCCCCCGCATTTGGGATCCGTGTGGAAGGATACGCGGGAGGCAACTTTGAAAGCTGCGAAGTCTACTACAACACGATCAACGGCAGCTATGCCTCCAACCAGTGGTCCGCCGGGATCTACGCCGCCGAGGGCTATCACTATCTGCATCACAACCAGATCCTGTACCTTGGTTCCAGCAATTCCGCCGCTCCGCTTTACGGGATTTACGCCCCCTCCGGTAGTCTTAGCCTGAATCGCAACACCATCACCGGCCTAAGCGGCGGCAACACCGTTTATGGCATCAGTTGCGGATCCATAGTTACAGCCAACGGAAGCAAGATCTACAACCTGAGCAGCAGCGGAACGGATAGCATTGTTGCCGGTATCTCCCTGGCAGACAATACCATGGGCACGGTAATGAACAGCATGGTCTATGACCTGCGCAACCCCGGAAGCTATGTGGCTCCGCAGATCCGGTGCATTGAAACCGGCTGCGGAGGAACGCTGGAGATCTGGTTCAACACGCTGTATCTGGACGCCAGCGGAACCGCGGCCAATTTTTCCTCCGCGATCATCTACGCCCAGGACCTGAGTGCCACCACCATCGATGTGCGCAACAACATCCTCGACAACCGCAGCGTTTGCGGCACCGCGGGAAAAACTGTCGCCTTCTGGAAACTCAGCCCTGGAAACCAACATTTGGCATCAAGCACTGGACGCAACATCTATCAAGGTGGAGGTGAACCCTCTGCTCAAAACCTGATCGCCTGGTTCGGGGGTACTGGCTACGAGGATCTCGTGGCATACAAGATGGCCGTATTTCCCATCGATATCGATTCCTTTGGCGACGCGGTGCCCTATGTGGACAACAGCATGCCCGGCTATGACCTGCATCTGCAAACCTCAATTCCAACTGTGGCCTCCAACAACGCCCTGCCCATTCCAAATGCCACCTTAGACATCGACGCGGAACCACGTTTGGCTACTCCGGACATCGGAGCCGACGAGGGCGATTTCATGGATGAATCTGATGTTCCCGGAGACGTAGTCATCTTTAGCCCTGAGATCGGAGCCACAAACGTGGATCCCAACAATGTCACCCTAATCTGGATCGATCCCTTCGAGGGAGGATACCCCTACTATTACCGCGTGGACATTTACGCCTATATCAACGGCGTACCCGTCAGTTACCAGTTCGATGTCTATTTCCCAGGCTATTCGCTGGACCTGTCCGCGCAGCCGGGTGTTGACCTGGGTTATGGAAATCACTGGAACTGGTCTGTTATGGCGATGAACACTTTTGGCCAGTCCGGATATGCCCTGGGCAATTTCACCACCATGACGGAACCTGGATTGGCGACTCCGGATGTCTCGATCTCCCAGTCCGCTGGCACCATAAATCTGGATTGGCAGGACGTGCCGGGCGCAGCCTGCTACCTCATCTATGCTTCCTCCGATCCATTCGCGTCAACCTACTCCTATCTGGGCTACACCGTCCCCAGCCAATACAGCCTGGCCTCTGACACCCGACAGTTCTTCCGGGTCGTGGCCAGCAGCCAAATCCCCGGCAAAGAACCTGGTCCCGTGATCATAGGAGCCCAAGAATGAACAGACTTATTCTAATTTTCGCCGTCCTGGCCTGCGCCCTGGCCCTGTTTGCCGATCCGCCGGCCGACCCCATCCTGATCAGTCCTGCCGATGGCGCCACCGGGATTGACCCGAACAACGTGACCCTGGTTTGGCAAACCCCGCTCACGGGCGGAATGCCTTCATATTCCTATGTTTTGATCTGGGGTTATCCTGGCGGCACCTACACCAGTTACGTTTATTACGTTAACTATCCTGATCAGGAACTCGACTTGTCCGCCCAGCCCGGAGTGGATCTTGGTTATTCGGTTAACTGGATGTGGGCGGTGATGGTCTATGGTGGAGGCAGCCAGTCGAACTGGGGTGACACATTTAATTTCACCACCATGGCCGAAGGCGCTTTACCCTCTCCACAGGTGACCATCACGGCGAGCGGGATCTTCATCTTCCTGGATTGGCCGGACGTTCCTGGCGCGAACAGCTATCTGGTCTATGGGGCCGATGATCCCTATGCTGCCAATTTTACCTTCCTCAGCAACCGGGCCGTGAGCAACGTGGCCTACATTGCCGGCACCAAGAAGTTCTTCAAGGTCGTGGCCAGCAGCGAAACTCCGAATTAGCTCATCCGATCCGCGATAAAGCGCGGATCAGAACAGCCCGCTGATAATACCGTCGCCCTCAACGTCGATGCTTTCGGCGGAAGGATGTTTGGGCAGGCCCGGCATGCGCATGATCTCGCCTGTGATGGGCACCAAAAAGCCCGCTCCGCTGGCGATCACGATCTCGCGCACGGTGACCAGGAAATCCTTGGGCCGACCGATCAGGTCCGGATTGTCGGACAGAGATTTCTGGGTCTTGGCGATGCAGATGGGCAGTTTGTCGAAGCCGTATTTGTTGATCTTTTTCAGGTCTGCCTTGGCGTCCGCGGTGTAGTCAACCTTTTCCGCGCCATAGATTTCACGCGCCACAGTGAAGATCTTGTCCTCCACCGGGCTGTTCCAGTCGTAGAGGCCGCGGTAGTGGCATACTTCCTTGTCCACCATGTTGATCACGTGCTGCGCCAGTTCCAGCCCGCCCTTGCCGCCTTGCGAGTGGAATTCCGCGACTGAGGAATCGAAACCCGAGGCCTCCACGAAATCCCGGACAATCTTGATCTCCTCATCCGTGTCGCTGGGAAAGCGGTTGATGGCCACGATCGATTTCATGCCAAATTTGTTGATGTTCTCCAGATGCTTGGCCAGGTTTGGCAAACCGGCCTCCACTGCCTGGGGATTGGGCTCGGTGATGTCTTTCAGCCTGGCCCCGCCGTGCACTTTGAGCGCGCGCACCGTGGCCACCAGCACCACCGCGTCGGTGCAGAACTGGCCGTATTTGCACACCAGGTCGAAGAATTTCTCCGCGCCCAGATCGAAGCCAAAGCCCGCTTCTGTGACCACGTAGTCACTCAGGCGCAGCGCGGTTTTGGTGGCGATGATACTGTTGGCGCCCTGGGCGATGTTGGCAAAGGGCCCGCCGTGCACGAAGGCGACCGTGTTTTCGGTGGTCTGCACGATGTTGGGCTGGAGCGCGTCCTTGAGCAGCGCGGCGATGGCGCCTTCATAGCCGAGCTGTTTCACGCTCACCGGCTCGCCGCCGTAATTGAAGCCGACCGTGATCTTGCCGATCCGTTCGCGCAGCTCCTCCATGTTGTTGGCCAGGCAGAGGATGGCCATGATCTCGCTTGCTGGCGTGATGTCAAATCCGTCTTCGCGGGGGAAGCCCTGTTTGCTGCCGCCCAGGCCGATCACGATCTTGCGCAGCATGCGGTCGTTCACGTCCAGCACGCGTTTCCAGGTGATGCGCCGGGGATCGATGTTCAGCGCGTTGCCATAGTAGATGTGGTTGTCCACCAGGCCCGCGAGTGTGTTATTGGCCGCCGTGATGGCATGGAAATCCCCGGTGAAATGGAGGTTGATGTCTTCCATGGGAAGCACCTGGCTCCAGCCTCCGCCGGCCGCGCCGCCCTTGATCCCGAAAACCGGGCCCAGCGAAGGTTCGCGGATCGCCACAGTGCTATTTTTGCCCAGTTGGTTCAGGGCCTGGGAAAGCCCGATGGAAACGGTGGTTTTGCCTTCCCCGGCCGGGGTTGGCGTGATTGCGGAAACCAGGATCAGTTTCCCCAGGGGATTGTCTTTGATCCGCTCCAGCGCGGAAAAGCGGATCTTGGCCTTGAATTCTCCGTAGTGGTCGAGGTCCCGGGGCGAAAGGCCGACCTTCGCGGCGACCTCGTCTATGGGCAGCATCTTCACCTGGCGCGATATTTCCAGATCTGTGGGCATGGCATCCTCCTGAAGGCTTTTATCAGATAAACTAAGCGCTTTGGCCACGTTGCCAATCCCATTGATGCGGCCCACCCAAAACATTGGGCCAAACCGGCCAAAACCACGGTCCAATCATGCTTTGGACCATCCAGCCTCCCAGCTTCCATTTTTCCTGGTTCCAACCGCAGATCCGGATTTCTGATTGACAGAATCAAGCCGGGTATTTTTATTTGTTATTACCATAAAAATCAAAGGATTCCGCGTATGAAGCCCTACATTGTCACGGGAGGCACGATCCTCACCTTCGATCCCCGGGACCCGGTTTTGGAGGACCAGGCCATCCTGGTCGAGGACGGCAGGATCATCCGCATCGCGCCCGAGGCTGAGCTTTCCCTGATCCACTGCGAGCGGATCGACGCTTCAGGCAAGGTCGTGATGCCAGGACTGATCAACGCCCACCACCATTTCTATTCGACCCTGGTGACTGGATTGGGCAAAGCCGCGCCCTCCAAGGATTTCAACGAGGTGCTGGCCAATCTCTGGTGGCGCCTGGACAAGAAGCTGCTGGAGGAGGACGTCCATGTCAGCGCCCTGGTCTCCGCGCTCAATTGCGTAAAGAAGGGCTGCACCACGGTCATCGACCACCATGCCAGCCCCTTCGCGATCAAAGGCTCGCTGGCCGCGATCGCCCGGGCCCTCAAACAATGCGGGATCCGCGGATCGCTCTGCTATGAGGTCTCGGACCGCGACGGAGCGGAAAAATGCCGGGAGGGGATCGAGGAAAACGTGATCTGGCTGATGAAGCAAGAGGAACTCCCGGACCCGATGCTGAAAGGGCTCTTTGGAATGCACGCGGCTTTCACGCTATCCGATCAAAGCCTGCGAGATATCTCCGCCTGGGTGGAAAAACTGGGCTGCGGCACCCACATCCACGCCGCGGAAGCTGAATCCGACGAGCTTTTCAACATCCAGCACCACGGCAAGCGTGTGGTGGAAAGGCTTTGCGACTTTGGCCTGGTGAATAAGGACAGTATCCTGGCCCACGGAGTGCACCTCAACGCCCGGGAAATGATGCTGCTGGCGGAAAGCGGAGCCGCGCTGGTCACCAATCCGCAATCCAATCTGAACAACGCCGTGGGCATCGCGGACGTCTGCAAGATGGCGGAGCTCGGCAACACGGTGGGCCTGGGCACGGACGCCATGACGGTGAACATGCTGGAGGAACTGCGGGTTGGGCTCTGGGCCCAGCATCTGAAACAGAACGATCCTTCCGCCGGCTTCCTGGAACTGGCCAACACCTTGCTGCAGAACAATCCCCGCATCGCGCAAAAATACTGGGGCCCGGGGCATGGCATCCTGGCCGACGGCAGCCCCGCGGACCTCATCTTCGTGGATTACCAGCCGCACACTCCGCTGAACGCTGAAACCTGGATCGGCCATGTCATCTACGGCATTTCCCAGGCCAATGTGAACACCACCATCTGCGCCGGCGAAACCCTGATGTGGAACGGGCAGTTGACCCTGGACCTGGATGAAGGCGAAGTCAAGAAGCGGTCCCGCTCCCTGGCCAAAGCATTGTGGGACAGGTTTTGAGGAGTTTATTAATGTACGACAGGATTATGGAACAAGCCCGGCGTTACGAATCCGAGACGGTGCGCCATCTGCTGGAAATGGTGCGGATCCCGGCCTTCTCCACCAAGGAAAAGGAGGTCGTGGAATACATCCTGAAGGAAATGCGGGCCGCGGGTTTTGACGAGGCCTTCATCGATCCGCTGGGCAACGTGCTCGGCAGGATCGGTTTTGGGGATCGCGTCATAGCCTTCGACGCGCATATCGACACGGTTTATCCCGGCGACCCAAGCCTCTGGGATTTCGACCCCTTCGACGCCCACGTCAAGGACGGAAAGGTCTGGGGCCGCGGCTCAGTGGACCAGGAAGGCGGAATGGCCTCCATGCTCACCGCCGCGCGGATCATCAAGGACCTGGGATTGAACGAGAAATTCAGCATCTGGTTCACCGGAACCGTGATGGAGGAGGATTGCGACGGGCTATGCTGGCAATACATCATCAATGAGGACAAGATCGTGCCGGAACTGGTTGTGATCACGGAACCTACCAATCTGAACATCTATCGCGGCCACCGCGGCAGGATGGAGATGCAGGTGCACGTAAAAGGCCTTTCCTGCCACGGCTCGGCGCCCGAACGCGGAGACAACGCGATCTACAAGATCAGCCGCATCGCTTTGGAGATCGAGAAACTGCACGAGCGCCTGCGCCACGACGAGTTTTTGGGCAAGGGAAGCGTTTGCGTTACAGAGGTTTACTTCACCGGACCCTCGCAATGCGCGGTTCCCGACAGCGCGCGCATCCATCTGGACCGCCGCCTCACCTGGGGTGAAGACAAGGAATCCGCGGTCGCGGAAGTGCTTGAAGCTTGTGGAATTGCCGGAGAGCCGGACGCGGAGATCGAGATTCTGACCTACTCCGAGCCGGCCTTCACCGGGCTGGTCTATCCCACCGAGAAATATTTCCCCACCTGGGTCACGCCACCCGATTCGCCCTGGCTGAAAGCCGCTGAGGAAGCTTATTTGGGGGTTTTGGGACGGGCCCCAAAAGTCGATAAATGGACCTTTTCCACCAACGGTGTGGCCATCGCCGGGATGCACAAAATCCCCTGCATCGGGCTCGGGCCGGGAAATGAAGTATACGCCCACGCGCCCAACGAAGCCACGCCGATAGAGCATCTCACCCAGGCGGCGGCCTTCTACGCCGCGCTGGTCCACAGGTTGAACCAATGAACTATTTCAAAGGCTGGCGCTGCACGACCTGCGGTGAAGATTACGCTCTGGACGAGGTCCGCTACCTATGTCCCAAATGTTCAAAGGGTTACAAGCCCGGGATTCCTCTGACCGGGGTTCTGGAATCGCGCTTCGACTGCCTGGCAATTGGCTATGAATGGGAACAGAAGCCGGATTTTTCTCTCTTCGACTCTCTGGAGCGGAGATTCTATCCGCCTCTGCCGGTGGGCAACACACCCTTTTTCCAGGCGTCCCGGCTGGGCGCGGAACTCTGCCTGCCCAACCTCTATATCAAAAATGACGGCCTCAACCCCAGCGGCTCGCTCAAAGACCGGGCCTCGGAACTGGTGGTGGCCGACGCCAACCGCTTGGGGATCAAGGAGATAGTCTGCGCCTCGACCGGCAACGCGGCTTCCTCGCTGGCCTGTTTGTGTGCTGCGATGGGCAAAAAGGCCTTGATCTTCGCGCCGCAACAAGCCCCCCAGGCCAAACTGGTCCAGATCCGGGTGCACGGCGCGGAACTGCATTTGGTGGATGGCACATACGACGACGCCTTCGCCGCCGCGCTGGAATATTCGGCCCATAACGACTGCCTGAACCGCAACACGGCCTACAATCCCTTCACGATCGAAGGAAAGAAGACCTCCGGGCTCGAGATCTGGCAACAATTGGGCTCGGTGCCGGACTGGATCGTTGTCCCGGTGGGCGATGGAGTGATCCTCACGGGCGTCCACAAAGCCTTTTACGACCTGCTTTCCTGCGGGATCATCGAATATCTGCCCAAACTGCTTGCCGTGCAGGCAGAAAGCTCAGACGCCATCACCTCCTATTGGGAGACCGGCGAATACCGCGACGCGGTAAGTCCGAAAACCGTGGCGGACTCGATATCCGTGAAAGCCCCTTCCAACGCGCATTGGGCTGTGGTCGCGCTCAGAGAATCCGAAGGCAAGGCGATCCGCGTGCATGACGACGCCATTCTGCGTGACCAGAAAGAGCTGGCCAGGAAAACGGGGGTCTTCGCAGAACCCTCCGCCGCGGCAACTTTGTCCGGCCTCTTGGGCGCGATCGACAACGGCTGGATCGAGGATGATGACAAGGTGGTCCTGCTCGTCAGCGGACACGGCTTAAAGGACATCGATGCAATCAGATAGGCTCTTTCCCGGAATCTGCGATTTCCACGTCCATGTGGGCGAACGCGTCGGCGGATACGAACTGCGCGACGATTTTGCCGCCCTGGACCGGATCGCGAAAGAGAAAGGCATCGCGGCCATCGGCGCCTTCGTAACCGAAGAGGAGGGAATTTCGCTCACGGACAAGCTCAGGCGCATGCAAGAAGACGCGCGGCAGCACTTTTCCGGGCACGTGCACTGGCATCTTACTCCGGTAACTGCTTCTTTGGATGAGGTTTATCCATTGTTGCGGGAAGGCTGTGACCTCAAACTTTACACCACCTATAAGAACGCGGGAATCTACAGCTCCTATGAGCGCATCGGACTCTGGATGCAAGAGCTTTCCGACCTCAAGCCGCGAATCCTTGTCCATTGCGAGGATGACGCGGTCATCGCCCAATGCTCAGACCGGCATCCCTTTCAAGCGCCATTCGCGCATACCCTCAGGCGTCCCGAACTGGCTGAGACCATCGCTGTGGACAAGGTTCTCAACCTTGCCGTGAAGTACCATTACCCCGTGCACATCGTCCATGTATCCACACCCGGCGCGGCTTTGCTCATCCAGCAGGCCAAACAAGCCAATCCCCTCATCACTTGCGAGACCGCGCCGCACTATCTGCTTTACAATGAAGGCAAACTGAAAGGGGAAAACGCCCACCGCTGGCTCTGCACGCCGCCCTTTCGCAGTGAGGAATCGCGCGGCCTCTTGGTCGAACTGCTGCAGGACGGGGTTTTCGACATCATCGCCAGCGACCACTGTCCCTTTACCGATGAGGACAAGGACCGCTTCAAAGACACGCCGGACAAAGTTCCCAGCGGCATTTCCGGGCTTGACTCTCTTTTTGCTTCGAGCTATTCTGAACTGTCCACGAAGGGGATCATCAGCCTCGAAAGGCTGTTGGGCCTGTGCTGCCTATCCCCAGCTGAGCTGATGGGACTAAGGGCCGAAAGGAAACATACACTGCAACGCTTATTGGGATAGGAACCAGCAGATGAATAAACCAGCATTTCGCAATGACGGGTTGGCCAAGGTTACCGGCCGGGCGCTTTATACAGATGACCTGAAGCTGCCGGGGATGCTGCACGCGGTGCCGGTTTACAGCGATTTGCCGCGGGCGAAACTGCTTTCCCTGGATGCCTCGGAAGCCTTGAAACAAGAGGGTGTGGTGGCGGTTTTCACGGCCCAGGACATCCCCGGGAATGTCCGCTTCGGGCAGATCATCAAAGATTATCCCACCCTGGCGGGCGAGGATATCAATTCCACCGGAGACGTGCTGGCTTTGATCGTGGCTGAGACCCGGGACCAGGCGATCGCGGCCATCCCTTTGGTGCGTATCGAATTGGAGCCGCGCGAAGCCATCCTCGATCCGGAAGCCGCGCTGAAAGAGGATGCCGAGATCCTGCATCCCTTCCACGGCTCCAATCTGGCCAATTACCACTGCGTGCGGCGGGGAGATCTTCAAGCCGGGGAACAGGAAGCGGATGTCGTTATTGAACAGGAGTTTAACAGCTCGCGGGTCGAACATGCCTACCTGGAACCGGAATCCGCGCTCTGCCAGTTACGGCCGGACGGGGTGATGGAAGTCTTTGGCAGCATGCAACATCCCTTTTCCACACGGCGTTTTGTGGCTTCCACCCTGGGTTTGGAACTCAAGGACGTGGAGGTGAAAACCGTGCCTATGGGCGGCGGATTTGGCGGCAAGGACGACACCGCGGCTTTGGTTTGCGCCCGCGCGGCTCTCTGCGCCTGGCTTTTGAAGCGGCCC
>JAHYIU010000068.1 GCA_019429425.1 Candidatus Syntrophosphaera sp. | reverse complement strand
CGGCAGAAAGCCCGCAGGGGTTTGTAGAAGTAGATCGCTTTAAACCAGAGCATGTTTGTTCAGAAAGTAGCAAGCTCCTGCGGAGCTTCGCCGACGTCCCCGTCGGCGATCCCAGGAACTCGGATCAACCCCGCTGGTCCTGGTAGGCCCTGATCTCCGCCAGTTCCTTTTCGAAGCCGGCTTTGCCCATGAGGGCGTAGGTGGCGATCTTTCCGGCCTCCACTCCGGGCTGGTCGAGGGGATCGATGTGGAGCAGCTTTCCGGTGAAGACGGTCTGGATCTCGAACATCATGATGAATTCGCCGAGGTGGAATTCGTCGATGGCGGGGAAAACGATGTGGGCATTGGGCCGGCGGGCCTTGGTGAGGGCGATCTCGGTGGCGAGGCGTTCGGCGTTGAGCAGTTCGGAAAGCTTGCGTCCGCCAAGGTAGCTAACCTCGGGGCGGTCGGGATGGAGATCGGGGATGACGTAGTCGTGGGCGAAATTTTCGACGCTGAGGAAGGTGAAGACCTTGTCATTGGGGCCTTCGGCGTAGAGCTGGACCTGGGAATGTTGGTCCGTGGTGCCCAAAGCCTTGACTGGGGTCTGGCCCACGAAGACCTCGCGGCCCTTGGCGTCGTAACGCTTGCCGAGGCTTTCCGCCCAGAGCTGGCGATACCAGTCCGCCAGGTCGTAGAGCGAATTTGAGTAGGGCATCATCACGGAGATGTTCTTGCCCTCGCGCATGTAGATGTAATGCAGCAGGCCGTTCAGATAGGCGGGGTTGGCGAAGGTGTCCAGTTCCCCGCAGCGCTCGCGCATGGAGGCGGCGCCTTGGAGCAGGGCGGAGATGTCCATTCCGGTGAAGGCCGAGGAGACCAAGCCGACGTCGGTGAGGACTGAGAAGCGGCCGCCAACGTTGTCCGGAACGGTGAAGGAAGCGTAACCCTCCTGCGCGATGACCTGGCGCAGGAAGCCCTTCTCGCGGTCGGTGGTGATCACGATCCGCTTGGTGTAGTCCGCGGGATGGCGTTTTTTGATCAGGTCGGCCAGGATCATGTAGCCGGCCATGGTTTCCGCCGTGGTCCCGCTTTTGGTGATGATGTTGAAGATCGTCGTATCCAGGTTGACCTGGGCGAGGATCTCATGCAGGAAGACGGGATCGACGTTGTCATAGACGAAAAGCTGGCGGGGCAGGTTGCGCTCGGTTCTAAGAGCGGAATAGAGGGCCCGGTTGCCCAGGGCGGAGCCACCGATTCCGAGGACGACCATGGTGTCGAAAACCGGGTCGAGGCCTTCCATGAAGCTCCGGATGTGGCCGGTGTCCTGTCCGGGAAGGTCGTAGAAGCCCAGGACCCTGGCGCGGCGGTCGGCCTGGATCTCTTCATGGGCTTGCAGGCAGGCGTAGTAGTAGTCCTTCACCTTTTCAGCCGGTACCGCGGTGGGCAGGTGCTCCGATTTAAGCAGGTTCAAATGGTCGAAACGCAGCATGTTGTCTCCTTTATGCGTGGTTTGAAACGATGATCGTCGATTTTGAGCCCAAGCTCCGCAAATCTCCCCGGAAACTGTCACACTATGTGATAATAGGGCTTGAGCTGGTGGAAGACCAGGTATTCGATCGTGGCGAGGTTGGCGGAAAGGTCTGTTTTGCCCACCAGTTCTGTTAGGGCGGCGTCGCAGCGGCGGATGATGTTCTTGCACTGGAGATAGGATGAGGTGCCGACGCTCAGCTCGGAAAAGCCCATCCCGATCAGCAGGGGGATGTATTCCGGCTGGGAGGCCATCTCGCCGCAGATGGATACGGGTTTGCCGTGGCGGGAAGCCGCTTCCAGGGTGAGCCGGAGCAATTGCAGGACCGCGGGGTGGTGGGTGGTGTAATAATCCGCGAGGGCGGGATTGTTCCGGTCCGCCGCGAGGGTGTATTGGACCAGGTCGTTGGTTCCGATGCTGAAGAAATCGCATTTTTCGGCAAGCTCATCCGCGCAGAGGGCCGCGGAGGGTATCTCGATCATGACCCCGAGGGCGAGTTCCGCGTCGTAGGGGACGCCTTCGGATCTGAGTTCGCGCTGGCATTGCCAGACGACCTCGCGGGCCTTGAGAAAGTCCCTCAGGTCGGCCACCATGGGAAACATCAGCTTGATCCGGCCGTAATGGCTGGCGCGCAACACCGCCCTTACCTGGTTGCGGAAGACCTCCTGGCGGGCAAGGGAAAAGCGGATCCCGCGGAGGCCCAGATAGGGGTTTTCCTCATGGTTGGCCGGGATCAGGTGGGAAAGCTTGTCGCCGCCGAGATCGAAGCTGCGGATGGTGACGCTGTGGGGCGCGGCCTTTTCCGCCACTTCGCGGTAGAAACCAAAGAGAGTATCCTCAGAGGGCAGCTCGTCGCGGCCCAGGTAGTGGAATTCCGTGCGATAGAGGCCGATCCCGTCCGCCCCCAATTTGGCGGGCAGGTCGACCTCGGTGAGCAGGTCCAGATTGCAGCGCAGCTTGATCCGCCGCCCCTCCAGGGTCTGCACGGGAAGGTGGAGATTGCGGCGGGATTCCTCTTCTTTCTCCCGGTATTTTTCCAAAAGCTGTTCATAGAGGAGCACCGTGTTGGGGTCGGGTTTGATGATCACGCGGCCGTCGAGGCCGTCGAGGATGAGCCGGTCTCCGTCGCTGACCTTGTCGCAGAGTTCCGGCAGGCCGGTTACGGCCGTGATCTGCAGCGAACGGGAAAGGATCGAGGCGTGGGAAGTGAAGCTGCCTTGCTCGGAACACCAGGCCGGAACCTGATGGCGGGCGAATCCGCTCACCTGGGAGGGTGTGACCTCGGTCAGGACGGCGATCTGGTCTGGCTCCCAATTGGCCATGTCGTCGTGTTTGTGGCCCGTGATCTCGGCCAGAAGGCGATGTTGGACATCCTTGTAGTCGGCGGCGCGCTGGGCGAAATATTCGTTGCTCATGCTGTTGAACCTGCTCCTGACCTCGGAGAAGGCCTCCCGCACCGCCAGGGCGGCGGAAACGAGCCTGGCGCTGACGGTGGCCCGGATCTTTGGGATCAGCTCCGGGTCGCGCAGGATGAGCAGATGGGAACTGAGGATCTCCTTGTCCTCCTCGGCGCCTTTGAATTCAAACAGGTGTTGTTCGATCTCCCTTTCCACCGTGGTCAGGGCGTTGTGGAGCAATCTCAGCTCGGTGTCTATCTCCTCCCGGCCGATGGCCTGGCGGGGGATATCCCATTCCCGGGGCTGGATCTTGCGCGCCCTGCCGATCTTCAGGCCGGGCTGGATGACTGTTCCTTCTATGACAAGCATATTCTTTAGTCCTCCCCAAATCCCGCGGCGATGAGGGCTTCGATCTCCTCCAGGAGATATTCCTCGTCCACTCCGTCGGCGCTCAGTTCCAGCACAGACCCGCATTCGGCGGCCAACATCATCACGCCCATGATGCTTTTGCCATTCACTTTCATGCCGTTCTTCTCGATGAAGAAATCGCTGCGATACTTGGTCGCGGCCTTGACGACAAGGGCCGAGGGACGCGCGTGCAGCCCCAGTTTGTTGGTGACCCTAATTGTTTTCCGGAGCATCCAGGTTTGATGGGTTTGGCTTGAGCAGGGTCTGCCTGCGGATCTCTTCATGCACGAGGCGGTTGAAATCCTCGGCAGCGTCATAGCCGGAGCCTTTGAGGATCATGTTCATGGCCGCCACTTCGACGATCACGGAGACGTTTTTGCCGGGGGAAACGGGTAAAAAGATGATGGGAAGCTTCACGCCCAGGTGCTCGGCATAGTTGTTGGATAGGCCGATGCGCTCGTAATCCATGTTCTCCTGCCAGGGCATGAGCTCGATCTGGAGGTCGATGTTCTTCTGCTGGCGCACCCTTTCGATCCCAAACATGCGCTCGACGTTGACAAAGCCGACCCCGCGGATCTCCATGAAGTGGCCAAAATCGCGGCCGGACCTGCCGACCAGCTGATCGTCGATGAAGCGCAGGGTGATCAGGTCGTCGCCCACCAGGCTGTGGCCGCGGTGGATCAGGTCCAGGGCGCATTCGCTTTTGCCGATCCCGCTTTTCCCGGTCAGCAGGATACCCCGGCCGAACACGTCCACCAGGGTGGCGTGGATGGTCTTTTCCAGGGCAAAGATGTCCAGCAGGTAGCGGGTGAGCTGTTGGATGAGCTGGATCGTGGAAAGGCGGCTGGAAAGAATGGGAATGTTGAGATCGTTGGCCAGGTATTCGATGGCGGGGGGCAGGGTGAGGCCCTTGGTTACTATGATGCAGGGGATGTCGGCCTTAAAAACCTGGCGCACCCTGTCCAGCATCAGGTCTTCCTTGAGGCTTTGCAGATAGCGGACCTCCACCTCTCCCAAGATCTGGATCCGGTCCGCGGAAAAGACATCGAGGTAACCGGCCAGCGCCAGTCCGGGCCGATTCAGGTTTGGCGAGCTCAGCTTGCGGTTCAGGGTCTCCGGCTCGGTGAGCAGCGAGAGGGCCAGGTCTTTCTTCTTGCCGTCAAAAAATTCTCGGATGGTGATTTCTTTCATAGCGCATCCTTACGCCGCCCGCAGGGCCGGAGGGATCAGGTCCATCCGGCCGAGCGGAGGCTGTTGGTCAGGGTTCAAACAGTTTATAGTTATGATCGTCCCTTTTCACCAGGACGTTCAGGCGGTCGGTTTCGATGTTCTTGAAGATGAGGAATTCTTCCTTCTGGCTGTCGAGTTTTTCCATGGCTTCCTGAACGTTGAATATTTCGGGCACCACGCGTTTGGTTTTGATGGTTTTGCGAACTCTGCTTTCGGGGCTCATCAGGATGTCCGATTCACGGGAAAACTCGCTGAATTGGTCCTTCAGGGCCCGTTTCTGGTGGTCTGTCACACGTTCTTTCAGCTTCTTGATCTGCGCTTCCATTTTGTCCAGGGCGTTGTCTATGGAAAGGTACATGTCCATCTCCTCGGACTGGCTCTGCAGGTTGAACCTCGAAGCGTGCAGCGATATCTCGCAGATATTGCGGCTGTTTTCCAGGGCCAGGGTGGCATGGACCGTGATGATGTGGTCAAAATACTTCTTCAGCTTGAGGCAAGAAGTTTCCACATAGTCCCGGATCGCTTTCGTCAGTTCGAAATGGCGGGCTGTAATCGTGATCTGCATGTGTGATTCCTCCTTATCAGATTTTGTTTATGGATAGGTTGGAGAGGTCCTCAAGGGATTCCTTGATCGCCTCGGATAGGGTGGGATGGGCAAAAACTACTGATTCTGCCACGTCGGCACGCGCGCCCAGCGAGATCAGGATCGCGCCCTGGGCGATTAGTTCCGCGGCATGGGGTCCGATGATGTGCATTCCCACCAAAGCTGATGTATCGGCGCGGGCGATGGTCTTCACGAAGCCAAAGGTGTCGCTCATGGCCAGGGCCTTGCCGTTGGCGCTGAAGGGGAATTTCCCGATCTTGATCTCGCCGTACTTCTGGCTGGCCTCGGCTTCGCTGAGCCCCACTGAAGCTACTTCCGGCTTGGTGAAGGTGCATCTGGGAATGTTGGCATAATCCAGGGTCGGGTGATGAAACTCGCTTCCACTCACCAGGCTGCGGATGTGGGCCGCGGCGATCAGGCCCTGTTTGCTGGCTGTGTGGGCCAAAGGCAGTTTGGCGGTCACATCCCCGATGGCGTAAACATTTGGCAGGCTCGAGCGCATCATGGCGTCGATGCTTATGGCCCCGCGCTCGGTTTGGGGGGCCGTATCTTCCCAGATCAGGTTCGATTGGGGATCCCGGCCCACGCTCAGCAGGGCTTTTTCCACTTCCAGGCTCTTGCCGTCGGATAGCTGCAGTTCCAGCCCCTCCTCTGTCTGCCGGGCGCTTTCGACCCCCACTCCCGTGGAGATCTTGATCCCGGCTTTCTTCAGGGCCAAAGTGAGACGTTTGGCAATTTCCTCATCCTCGGTGGAAAGGATGCGGGGCAAAAACTCGATGATGTGGGTTTGAACTCCAAAACTGTTCAGGATGGAGGCAAATTCGCAGCCGATCACGCCTCCGCCCACGATGGCGATGCTGTGGGGCAGCTCTTCCAGGCCCAGGATGCCGGTGGAACTGAGGACCTTCTCTTCGTCGATGGCAACGCCGGGCAGCTCCTTGGGAACTGAACCGGTGGCTACGATCAGGTATTGGCCCCAGATCTTGTTTCCCTCACTGGTTTTGGCCAGGTAACCGCCATCGACGTGGGCAACCCTTTCCGCCCTCTCGTGAATGATCGGGATCCCGCGCTTGCGGAATAGGTGTTCCACTCCACCCACGAGTTGCTCCACGACCGCGTTCTTGCGTTCGAAAACCTTGCGGTAATCCAGATCGATGTTCACAGCGGGCAGGCCAAAGGACTCCGCCTCAGCCAATTCTTTCAGCAATTCCGCGCTTTTCACCAAAGCCTTGGTCGGGATGCAGCCCCAGTTCAGGCAAACTCCGCCGATCCGGCCGCTTTCTATGACCGCGCACTCAATGCCATACTGGTTGAGGCGGATGGCCGTTTCATATCCACCCGGTCCCCCTCCGATGATGACGACCTGATACTTGGACAAATATCCTCCTTTATTGCCTTCGCAGGCGGCTGTTCAGGATACCGAGCTCGGATCTGTATTTGGCCACGATCCGCCGCGAGATGTTCAAACCTTCGGTTTTTAGCTGGTCAACGAGCTCCTGGTCGCTGAAAGGGTGTTGTTTATCCTCCAGGTCGACCATGTGGATGATATATGACTTCACGCGCTGGCGCGAGATGCTTTCATAGTTGTCGTCAATGCCCGCCGTGCTGCTGAAGAAATCCTTCAGGGCATAGATCCCGTAGGGGGTTTCGGCAAATTTGTGTTTGACCACGCGGGAGATTGTGGATTCGCTCACGGACAGGTCCTGGGCAATTACGGAATAGGTGAGCGGCTGCATGATCCCGTTGCCGGTCTCAAAGAACTCCAACTGGTGCTTGATGATGGAGCGGGCCACCCTCTCCAGGGTGCGGGTGCGCATGTAGATGCTCTTGATGAGGAATTTGGCGCTGTTGATCCTATCTCTCACGAAAGCCAGAGTCTGTTTGTCAAAGGTGCCGCGGTTGATCATCCTGCGGTAGCGGGGGCTGATGATGATATTGGGGGTGATGTGGTCATTGATGATGACCTCGAATTCGCCCTCGATCCTCTTGATCGTGATGTCCGGAAAGACGTAGGCCGCGTTGGGGGCAAGGATGCGCAGGCCCGGCTTGGGGTCCAGCTTGGCCACGATTTCCTTCACCGAGTGGACAAACTCCTCGGAAACCCCGAAATGGGAGGCTATCTTTTGGTAACGGCGATGGATGAGGTTTTCAAACTGGTCTGTGCATACCCCCACCAACACCCGGTTTTGCAATTGTTCTTCGCTGAGCTGGGCCAGCAGGCATTCGCTCATGTCGCGGGCTGTGATCCCCTGTGGGTTGAGGTGCAAAACGATCTGATGCAGTTCATCGGCCCGGGCGGGTTTGATCTTGTATTGCCGGGCCACGCGGTGGATGTCATAATTAAAGGGCAGAAATCCATAGTTGTCGCAGCTATCGAGCAGTTCGACGGCAAAATCCACCTCATTCTCAGGCAGGGAAAGCGGATACAATTGCTGCAGGAACTTGTCCTTGCCATTTTCCTCATAGCGGATCAGGGACTCGCCATATTCGGGATCAGGTTCCTGATGCCAGCTTTCATAGCTTTGGTGGTATTCGTTCCACTGGTCCAGAATCTCGGTCAGTTCCCGGGCTTCGGAGAGGGTCTGGCCCCCTTCCTCGGCGCTTTCAGCGTCCTCCAGGGAGATCTTGCTTTCGGCCTCCGGTGTTTCCTGGTTCCGCTCTTCGCCGTCCTCTTCTTCCTTTTCCTCGCGCAGTTCCAGCAGCGGATTCAACTCCAGCTCCTGCTTGATGTAGGCCTCCAGCTCCAGAATGGGCAGGGCCAGCATCTTCAGGGATTGAAGCATCTTGGGCTTGAGAGCAAGCTCCTGCTTCTGCTTGAGGGACATCTGCTGGCTGAGTGTGTTCATGATCTTGGCTCGAATGGATTGCTCAGGAACCTGTCTCCCAAATAGACTTTCTTGGCTTTTTCATCATTGATCAGCTCCAAAGAAGAACCGGAAACTATGATCTTTCCTTCGAAGATAATATAAGCCCGGTTGACGATTTTCAAAGTCTCAATTACGTTGTGGTCGGTGATCATGACGCCGATATTCTTGTCCCGCAGCTTGCCGATTATGTCCTGGATGTCCGCCACGGCGATGGGATCGACCCCGGCGAAAGGTTCGTCCATGAAAATGAAGGTGGGGTTGGTGACCAGGGACCTGGTGATCTCCAGCTTGCGCCGTTCTCCTCCGGAGAGAGTGTAGGCCTTTTGTCTGGCCAGAGGGGTCAGGTTCAGTTCCTCCAAGGCCGCTTCCAGCCGGACTTTCTGTTCTTTTTTGCTGATCCCCAGGGTTTGCAGGATCGCCAGAATGTTGTCCTGGACGCTGAGCTTGGCAAAGATGGAGGGCGATTGGGCCAGATATCCAAGCCCCAGGCGGGCCCGGCGGTACATCGGGTAGCGGGTTATGTTCCTCTCGTCGAGGAGCACCTTGCCCCGGTTTGGTTTGGCCAGGCCGAGGATCATATAGAAAGTGGTGGTCTTCCCCGCCCCGTTGGGACCCAGGATGCCCACAACCTCGCCCTGGCTCATTTCCATGTTCAGATCATTCACCACGGTGCGCTTGCCATATACTTTGACCAGATTCTGGGCCAGAATTTTGTGATTATCCATACTACTATACTACTTTGAAAGGGCTTGCTTGTCAAGAATTGTCGTTGAACTTGTAGATACCTTTGACGCCCCGGCGCATTTTCATTGATTCCAGTTTGTTGTCGGCATTGAACTTGGCTTCCAGATAGCTTCCCTCCGCCGTGTTGATAAAAAAGTCGCGCTCTCCGGTCTGTTCCTGATAATAATGGTAGCTGACGGAGCTTTCGGCCTGGAATTCCCGGATCGCTTCGTCCTTAAAGGCGATCGTGATGTAATTTGCCTTCACCCAATTGATCTTCTCGCCCAGCCGTTCCTCGGAAAAGTGCACACGGCAGCTATCCACTAGCTCCGCCCGGGTCAGTTTCCTATCCTCTAGGAAGAGATAGAATTCCCGGGCCTCGGCGCTGGCAAAATCGGAGCTGAACCTCGGCTGGCCGGTGAAGACGGCCTTGTCCTCGCGCAGGAAATAGATCAGAAAATCGCTGGTCGCCTGGTAATCCCGGCTTTGGGCGAGCACGTTGAAAGTGGCCACCAGCTTGCGCTCCTCGTCAAAGAATTCGATCCGGTCCGCGCTCACAAAGAGGGTGTCCGCTCCGGCCGATTCCACCCTGGGGTCCTCGATCATATAGGCATAGCCATTCTTGCGGTCCCAAAAAGCGTAGCCGCAGGTAGCCGTGGCCTTTTCATTCTGGTCATATGAAGACACATCCTGCCAGACCGTGACAGTGTCGTTTTTTTGGTTGTAGATGCCGTAGCGGGAACGGAACCAGCGGAAAGTGCCGTCCTGCCTGGTTTCGGAGATGTGGACCCTGCCCCCGGCGTTGAGTTCTTCCGGGATCCTGTAGTAGGCGAGGCTGTCGGCTGTGAGGGTCAGTGAATCGTTGCTTACTTTCACGTTCCCGTCCAGCCGGGCGATCTTTTGCTGGTCGAAAATCAGGGCCCGGTCACAGCGGAATTCCGTTTCGCCATACCAGAAATGGACCCTCCCATCCAGCCGCATCACCTGTTCGTCACGTTCCTTGGTCAGGAACAGCCTGTCCGAATGGATCACGCGCAGTTGCTCGCGCGCGGCCTGGCCCCAGAGCGGCAGGACCAGAAACAGGAGCAGGCTACCAATCCAGGTAATCTTCACCAAAGTATCCTTCCGCGGAAACGCTGTCCATCAGGGTGGGATAGATGCTGAGATTGGTGCGCAGGTTCTTGCCGCGCAGAACGTTGCCTTCCCGGATCAGGGTCACGTTGTCCGGCGCGGTGATCTCGTCCATGTTGCGGTCCCAGATCAACCGCGAGGTCTGGACCTTCACTCCTGGAGAGCTCAGCCGCACGTTGCCAAAGGCGAAGATCTGGTTGCTGGCGTCATTCACGATCGTGCTGTCAGCCAGGAGCACGGAGGTCTCGCCCTTTTTGTCGTAAGCCGTGATCTCCACTTCGTAGGCGTTCAGGACGCGCCGGTCGTAATAGCGATCGATCCTTGCGGCCTTGAGGATATAGGCGATCCCTGCCTCGTCAAATTCCGTTATCGTTACATTTGTACTCGTCTCATCCGCCAATCCGCCCTTCATTCTCGCGGTCGCCAGGTCCAGATTGCTATCCCCGCAGGCGGCCAGCAATAGAAGCAACGCCAGACAGCTAAACAAGCTGCTTGAGATAAGCCTGCAAGGCCTGGTCATAAATACCTTTGTTTTCAAACACATACTCGATGCATTCCCGCACCGCGCCGTGCCCGCCCGAGCTCACCGTCACGTGGTCCGCCAACTCGCGAAAATTTGCCAAAGCGTCGGCAGGACAGACCGAAACCGCCGCGCTGAACATCGCGCCCAGGTCGTTCCAGTCATCCCCCATATAAAGCACATTGCTGAAATCCAGCTTCAATTTGTCCAGCAACTGCTTGAGGCAGGTGAGTTTATCGGCGACACCCTGGAAGAGGTAATCCACTTTCAGGTCTTCGCAGCGGCGTTGGAGGATGGAGGAATTCCTGCCGGTGATGATCGCGGTCTTGATGTCGGTCTGGCGCAGGAGGATGAAGCCCATGCCGTCATGCGCGTCGAAATTCTTGGTCTCGTTGCCGGCGCTGTCGTAGATGATGCGCCCGTCGGTCAGAACCCCGTCACAATCGAACACCAGCAGCTTGATCTTGTCCCACCGAACCAGCGGTTTCTGGGGCTTGATGATCTTTTTAAAACTCATGATTTTCCTTTGAGGGCAGAGCTGATCTGCAGGCAGTTGCGGACCAGCGGTTCCAATTGGTCCAAAGGCAGCATGCTCGCCGCGTCGCTTAGGGCTTGTTCCGGATGGGGATGCGTTTCCAGAAAGAGGCCTCTGACCTTATTCGTGGCGATCGCCGCGGCGGCCAGCATCGGCGCGTATTCGGGATTTCCTCCTGATTTAATGCCCGTTGAGGGCAACTGCAGCGAATGGGTGACGTCATATACGACGGGATGGCCCAAGGCTTCCATGATGGCAAAGGAGCGGAAATCCACCACCAGGTTGTGATAGCCGAAGCTGCTGCCCCGCTCGGTGAGCAGGACCTTATGGTTGGCGCCGGTTTTGAGGGCCGCCTGTTGCATGTCCTCCGGGGCCATGAACTGGCCTTTCTTGATGTTGACGATCCTTCCGGTGTCAGCCACTGCGCGGATCAGATCGGTTTGGCGGCTCAGGAAGGCCGGGATCTGCAAGATGTCGCAAACTTCAGCCGCGGCCTCGACCTCGGCCTGTTCGTGCACGTCGGTCAGGAGCGGAAGGCCGAACTGTTCGCCGATGCGCTGCAGGGACTTCAATCCAGCTTCCAGCCCGGGCCCGGAATAGGAATCTCCGGAACTGCGGTTCGCCTTTTTATAGGAGGCCTTGAACACCACCGGTATTCCCGTCTCGGCCCTGATCCGGACAAGGGTTTGGGCCACCTCTTCCATAACGGAACTGTCTTCCACCACGCAGGGCCCCGCGATCAGGAAAAACCCCGCCGCCGTTTTGAGCCGCTGATATAAGTCCATCAAACCTGCCTATTTAAGCGTTTTCACCTCTTCCCAACTGAAGATGGCATCGTCCCGGCCGAAATGGCCGTAGGCGGCGGTGGGAAAGTACACCGGCCTTTGCAGGGCAAGGTATTTAATGATTCCCATTACTGTCAAGTCAAAACTCTCGCTGATGATCTTTTCGATCTGGGTGTCGGGCATTTCCCCGCTGCCAAAGGTATCCACCATCATGGAAACCGGCCTCGCCTCGCCGATCACGAAACTGAACTGGATCAGGCATTCCTCCGCCAGACCTGAAGCTACAACGCTTTTGGCGATGTGCCGGGCCATGTAGGCCGCGCTGCGGTCGACCTTGGTGGCATCCTTGCCGGAAAAGGCCCCGCCGCCGTGCTGCGCCCAGCCGCCATAGGTGTCCACGATGATCTTTCTGCCCGTGAGGCCCGTATCGGAGGCCGGACCGCCATCCACCCATTCCTCCAGCGGATTGATCTTCACCTTGTAGCGGTCTGCCCGGAACGTGCTGCAGGCGTCATTTTCCATCTCTGCGATGGTGGGCTTGATCACCAGTTGTTCGATCGCATCCTTCATGGCGGCGAATTCTTCCTTTCCCAAAGGCAGATGATGGGTGGAAATGACCACAGTTTCCAGCGAAACCGGCTTCCTGCCGCAATAGCGGAAACTCACCTGGGACTTGGCGTCGGGCAGGATGTGGGGTATGGAGCCATTCTTGCGCAGCAGGGCCAGGTTTTGCAAAAGCTTGTGCGCCATGGCGATCGGCACCGGCATCAGGTGCTTGGTCTGGTTGCAGGCATAGCCGAACATCAGGCCCTGGTCGCCAGCCCCGTCATTGTCCCGCAGGGCTTTTTCCTGGGCGTGGAGGAGGTCCTTGATCCGGCAATTGTGGTCAAAGCCCAGCCCCGGATGCACATAGCCGATGTCAGTGATCACCTTGCGGACGATTGCTTCATGCTCGGATCTGAGGCTTCTCCGGGAGGTGATTTCTCCGGAAAGCACCACCTGATCCTTGGTGCAAAGGGTCTCGCAGGCCACCCGGGCGCGCGGGTCACTTTCCAGATAGGCGTCCAGGATGGCGTCCGAGATCTGGTCGCAAACCTTGTCCGGATGCCCTTCCGAAACGGATTCCGAGGTGAACACATACTCGTTCTTGGTGCAGGGCTGGGGTTCATGCAAAGCTGTCATTTTTATGCTCCTTATGTCTTAAATACTTTGTAGAGAGCGGCCTTGCCCTGCCTCCCCGGCGGATAAAAAAAATCCGGCCGCTAAAGCCGGAGATGTAAAGGTCCGCACTTTAGCACATTATTTCCGCGGAGCAAAGGGCAAATCGCCGCATTATAAAAGTTTGGTACATCTCCGGGGATTCGAACCCCGGACCCACTGATTAAGAGTCAGTTGCTCTACCAACTGAGCTAGAGATGCACGATTTTGAGCATAAAATTCCAAGCGCCGTCCCCTGTCAAGGGAAAATAATCCTGGCATTCCCCCATTTTTTATACCAGCCTGATTTTCAACTGCCAAGGTTCGATCAGATCGGCTCTATAAGGTGAGGTGTCGTAGTGTCTGGAGCTACTGAGGCAGATTTGCATGACCTGACTGATTCGGTAGTACACAAACTGCTGCAGTTTAGCCCAGTCCTTTGCCCTAAAGCAGATCAGCTTCGGGAAAGCCTCTGCAATCTTCACTATGATGTCTTTACATGAGTAGAT
>JAHYIU010000067.1 GCA_019429425.1 Candidatus Syntrophosphaera sp. | reverse complement strand
AAACCTTTTTCGGCCTCTATCCCGCCAATCCTGGCACCTACGCGCAATTAGTGAGCAATTCCGTGGACGGCGAAACCTATGCTTACCAGTTCGTGATCTCCGCCGCCATGCCCCAGCCCGCGATCGAATCGCTGGCCGATCCGGACGATCCGGTGCAGGATTTCCGGTTCCTGGTTACTGTGGAAAGCAACTGGTATTACATCACCGGCCGCACGCTTTGGGACGACATCGATGTGCTGGGTTCGCCGGCCCATTTTTACGACAAGCAGGATGATGTCCAATCCAACGCCGCGTTCATGGTCACGGACTCGGACAACCTGCTGTTCCTGCAATTGGAGAATTTTTGCAGCGCCTATTCCTATACCAGCCCCGCCTATGAAACCCTGACCGGCTTCGACATTCCCATGGGGCAGGATTGGTACGCGTTTCTGGATAACTCACACCGGCATGGCAACGCCGTCATGCTGGGCGGGGAGATCCGCCTTGAACATTGGGGCACTCCAGTCGACGATCCCCAAATGCCACCGGTTTCATTCAGTTTATCAAGCCCCTCGCCCAATCCCTGCTCTGGATCGACCAAGCTGATACTGGAACTTCCCTCAGCCGCAGAGATAGGGGTAAAAATCTACAACCCACGCGGACAAATGATCCGCAGCCTGGCTTCGGAAGCATTGCCAGCCGGAACGCACAACCTGATCTGGGACGGGAAAAACGGCTCCGGCGCGGATGTCGCTTCCGGCCTGTATTTGATCCGGGTCCAGAGCGGGGATCATTCAGCCACCCGGAAAGTGCTCGTGATCAAATAGTTAATCGCTTTTGCCCGGGTGACTGGCATTAGTGTTTGAAGGCCATCAATGACACCGAAATGGCGGAGGCCATCAGTCCAGCTTTGCATTATCACAAGAGCGCTGTGCGTTTTTATTTGACAAAGTCCGTACTTCCATAAATTTGCAATTTCAGTGCCCTTTCCGTAAAAACTCTGGCTGGAAAGGGTGCAGATCTTAAAAAGAGGAATCGCCATGGAGCACGATATTAGCAAGCTGGATGCCATCCTTTCAGCGTATCAGGGCAAGAAGGGGGCATTGATCCCGCTTTTACAGGAAGCCCAAGCTCTCGAGGGTTATCTGTCCCGACCGGTTTTGAAATACATCTCGGAAAAAATGAATGTCTCCGCCGCTGAGATCTATGGCGTGGTGACCTTCTACTCCATGTTTCGCCTCGAACCACAGGGCAAACACATCATCCGGGTCTGCAAAGGCACTGCCTGCCACGTTTCGGACGCGGACGGGATCAAGGACGCCCTGATCGAGACCCTCAAGCTGGCTCCCGGCGCTGTGACCACCAGCGACATGAAGTTCACGCTGATGGAAGTCGCCTGCCTGGGCTGCTGTTCGCTGGCTCCGGTGATCATGGTTGACGACCAGACTTTTGGCAAACTCACCCCGGAAGCCATTCCCGGCATCCTGGATAAATTCAGGTTTTAGGAGGGCTGAGCATGGAACCGATCACCGTGAAAGTTGGCCTGGCCAGTTGTGGCCTCGCCGCCGGTGCAGAAGACGTCTATCGCAAACTGGAAGAGTACCTGGGGCAGAATAATGAGTCTTTCTCCCTGAAAAGGACAGCCTGCATCGGAATGTGCTTTGAGGAGCCGGTTGTAGAATTGGCTGGTTCAGATCTGGGTTCCGTGACCCTGGGCCGCGTGAATCCTGAAAACATCATCAGCCTGGTGGAGGAATACCAAAGCGGTAAGCTGCCCTCCTCCAATGTGATCCTGGCCGAAAAAAGCGACGCATCGCGCAATGAGCTGCTCGCCAACCAACAGCGCATCGTGCTTCAGAATTGCGGGGTGATCGATCCGCTCTCCCTTGCCGATTATGAATCCCGGGGCGGTTATCAGGCCCTGCGCAAAGCCCTGGCGCTCTCGCCCGGCGAGATCATCGCCGAGATCAAGGATTCTGGGCTGCGCGGACGCGGTGGGGCGGGATTTTCCACCGGCCTGAAATGGACCTTTGCCGCGGCTGCCAAGAGCGAGAAGAAATATGTGGTCTGCAACGCCGACGAGGGCGATCCGGGCGCGTTCATGGACCGCAGCGTTTTGGAAGGCGACCCCCACAAGATCCTAGAAGGCATGATCATCGGCGCTTACGCCATGGGCGCGGATGAAGGCTACATCTACTGCCGGGCCGAATATCCGCTGGCCATCGCGCATCTCAAGGTGGCCATAGAAGCAGCGCTGGAAAAACACTATCTGGGGAACAACATCATGGGCTCCGATTTCAGCTTTGAGCTCCATATCAAGGAAGGCGCCGGGGCATTTGTCTGCGGCGAGGAGACAGCCCTGATGCAATCCATCGAAGGAAAGCGCGGCATGCCCATCATCAGGCCGCCCTTCCCCGCGGAATCAGGGCTTTGGGGTAAGCCCACCAATATCAACAATGTGGAAACCTGGGCCAATATCCCCTGGATCCTGCTCAATGGGGCCAAGGCATTCCGGGCCATGGGCACGGAAAAATCCCCCGGCACCAAGGTTTTCGCCCTCGCGGGCAAGATCGCCGGCAGCGGCCTGATCGAAGTTCCGATGGGCATACCCCTGCGCGACATTATCTATAAGGTCGGCGGCGGCATGAAAACGGAAAAACCCTTCAAGGCCGTCCAGATGGGCGGTCCCTCCGGAGGCTGCATCCCGGCCGAACTTCTGGACACGATCGTCGATTACGACAGCATCACCGCCACCGGCGCGATCATGGGCTCGGGCGGCATGGTGGTGATGGATTCCGGCACCTGCATGGTGGACGTGGCGCGCTACTTCCTGAATTTCACCCAAAACGAATCCTGCGGCAAATGCACTTTCTGCCGGATCGGAACCCGGCGCATGCTGGAGATCCTGACCAGGATCACCGAGGGCAAAGGCGTCATGGAAGACATCGAAAGGCTGGAGGACCTGGCCCAAAACATCATCAAAGGCTCGCTCTGCGGCCTTGGCCAGACGGCTCCCAATCCCGTTCTAACCACCCTGCGTTATTTCAAACACGAATACCTCGCCCACATAGAGGAAAAGCGCTGTCCCGCCGGTGTTTGCACCGCCTTGCTCAAATATGAGATCGATCCGGACAAGTGCATCGGCTGCACCGCCTGCGCGCGCAAATGCCCGGTCAACTGCATCTCCGGGACAGTCAAGCAGCCGCATATGATCGACCAAAGCAAATGCATCAAGTGCGGCGCCTGCTATAAAACCTGCAAATTCGACGCGATCACCAAGGCATAGGAGACACCGATGATTGAAGTGATTTTAAACGGAAACAAAGTCCAGACCGAACCCGGCATTACCATTCTGGAACTGGCGCGCCGCAACGGATTGGAGATCCCCACCCTCTGCCATGATGAAGAGCTCAAACCTTATGGATCCTGCTGGGTCTGTGCCGTGGAAGTGAAAGGCCGCCGGGGTTTTGTGACCTCCTGCGGCACCAATGTCACGCCCGGCATGGAGATCACCACGGATGGCGAAGACATCCGGGCAGCCCGGAAAATGGCATTGGAACTGCTGATCTCCAATCACTATGCCGATTGCGAGGCCCCCTGCAAGATTGCCTGCCCCGACCATGTGGACATCCAAGGCTACGTTTCCCTGATCGCCAACGGCCAATACCACGAAGCTGTGAAAGTGATCAAGGACACCCTGCCGATGCCGCTTTCCATCGGAAGGGTCTGCCCCGCTTTCTGCGAAAAGGAATGCCGCCGCCAGATCGTTGAAGATCCCATCGCCATCCGCCAGCTCAAACGCTTTGCCGCGGATGAGGACCTGAACGACGCTTGGAACTATGTTCCGGATAAAGAGGCTTCCACGGGCAAGAAGGTTGCCATCGTTGGAGCCGGTCCCTCCGGCCTGACCTGTGGATTCTATTTATCAAACCTCGGCCACGAGGTGGTGATCTTCGAATCCGCCCCAGCCGCCGGAGGCTGGCTGCGTTTTGGCATTCCGGAATACAGGCTGCCCAAGGCCATCCTCGATCGCGAGATAGAGCTGATGTGCGCCAGCGGCATGAAAATTGAATACAATAAGAGCCTGGGCAAGGATATCCAATTGAAGAACCTTTGCGCCCAATACGATGCGGTCTATCTGGCCATCGGAGCCCAGAAAGCCGTTCCCATGCCGGTCAAGGGCTCAGACCAGCAAGGTTGCTATCTGGGCGTGGATTTCCTCAAAGCCCACAGCCTGGGAAACACTCCTCCCCTGGGGAAAAAAGTGGCCATTGTCGGGGGTGGGAACACAGCAATAGATTGTGCCCGCACCGCCATCCGCCTGGGCTGTGAGGTGAGTGTCATCTATCGCCGCACCAAAGACGAAATGCCTGCCGAACCCTTTGAGATCGAGGCTGCCGGGCATGAAGGGGTGATTTTCCACTACCTCTGCAATCCGGTTGAATATTTCGGCGAGAACGGAAAGCTCAAAGAGGTCAAGATCGAAAGAATGAGGCTCGGAGAGCCCGATTCCAGCGGCAGAAGGCGTCCCGAACCCACCGGAGAGTTTTTCACCAAAGCCTACGATTCGATCATCGCCGCCATTTCCCAAGTGCCCGAGGTCGATGTTTTCACCGCCGAAGATAACCATATCCAAGGCCAGATCCTGCCGGTCAGCAGATGGCAGACAGCGGTCGTGGATGAAGGCACCATGTACACCGGCTTGGGCAATGTCTTTGCCGGTGGTGATTTCCGGCGCGGCGCAGCAACTGCTATCGAGGCCATCGCAGACGGACGCTTTGCCAGCGAGGCCATCAACCGTTATCTGAACGGAGTTTCGCTTGTGTCCGACAGTTTCCGCTTTGACAGCAAGAAAGGCTACAAGGTGCAGGAGATCTCCCCCGAGGAGTATGCCGGATTTGAAAAAGCGGCGCGCGAGCTGATGCCCGAGATCCCTGTTGCTGAGGCAAAAGCATCATTCAAAGAAGTTGAGCAAGGCTTTGCTGAATCAGTCGCCAAAGCGGAAGCCGATAGATGCCTGGAATGCGGCTGCCAGGTGAACGAAACCTGCAAGCTCCGAGACTTCTGCTCCGAATACCATGTCGAGGCTCTACGCTTTCCCGGCAGCATCAACAAGCATCCCATCGATTACAGCCATCCTTTCATCGTGCGCGATACCAACAAATGCATAAACTGCGGCCGATGCGTACGCACCTGCGCGGAAATCCAGGGCCCGGCCGTGCTTGGCTACATCTATCGTGGCTTCGCGGCTGTGGTGGCCCCGGAATTCGGCGAATCGCTCACCCAGACCACCTGCGAGAGCTGCGGGAAGTGCATCGCGGTCTGTCCAGTTGGCGCTTTGGTGGAGAGGAATCTGAACTACAAGCTTAATCCGCTGCCCAAGGATACGGCCTCACAAAGCTGCGGCATGTGCGGAACCGGATGCAAGATTACCTGCGAAACCCAGTCCGGAGTGCCGGTGCGCGTAACAACTGATGAGGAGCATCCTGGCTTCAACGGACGGAACCTTTGTTTTAAAGGCAGATTTGGCTGGCAAGCGCTCTACGCAGAAGACCGGCTCCGCTCTCCGCTGAAAAAGGAAAACGGCGGCTGGCTGGAAATCTCCTGGAAAGACGTCCTCGCTCTGATCTCGGACAGGCTAAAAGCCTCTCCGGTCAAGCGTTTTGAGGTCTCGCCGCATATCAGCCTGGAAGAGATGCTGATGGTTCAGAGAGCTGCCCAATCTTGCGACGAAGAGCTGTGCGCCGATCAGCGCTACAAGGTCTTCAGCAGCGAATTCCTGACCCTGCAACCCACCCTCGAGCCCTATCAAATTCTGGATAACTTTGAGCAGTATGTCATCGTCGGCAAGCTCAGCCACACCCTGCAAACCATGCTGCGCCTGAAACAGCGGCAGGGAAAGAGGCTCATATCCGTAATCTGCGACGGCAGCGATCCCCTCCGTTTCGCGGATACGGTCCATTCCTCCCTGGCATCTTTGGATACATCCAAACGGCAGCTCTACATCTACAATATCAACCAGATCTCCGAACAAAACATTGGCAGAGTGCTGAACGCCGCTTTCATCCGTGATCCCCAGTTCCGCAACGTGCTGGAAACCACCGATTATCAGAACCATTACGGATTGCAGCTCCTTCGGCCCTCCTTTGAACTGGCCGCGGATGCCGATTTCATCCTTGCCTACGGGACTCCTGCCCGGAAAAGCAAGCCCTCTTCATTTTGCGTGGAGATAATGCAGTTCGCTTCTGAAAACTCGGAAGCGGACCTGATCCTGCCCGCGACTTCCTATCTGGAGATTGACGGTACAGCCCTGGCCTCAGACTTCGGTATAACCCGCTTCCACAATCCTTCCAAATCAATACTGGCCAATGAGTTGCTGCGCCTATTCTACGAACTTGACTGGATCTCGCCGGCCACGGCGGACATCAATCATTGGAACGAAGCTGCCCAAGACCTCTTGGAAAGCGCAACTTCAATCCCTGAAGTAGCTTACGATCCCGGGCTGATTGACCTCAGCTTACTCCGGGATACTGTGATCCCCGTGGATTCGCTTCTGCAGCATAGGGTTACTGATCTCTACGAGCAACGCAAGTTAACCAGCAAATTCTGAACATACCCAAAATTCTGACAAGTTCAGGACAATACCAATATGCCAGGCCAGCCAAGCCTGGCTTTTTCTTACCCAAACAGATTCAGATATAGCACTGCCCAAGAGATTTTGAGAGCGGGGAAGTTTTCAGGATGTGAGTTCGATTAAGGGGTGCGGACAACCCGGAAGCCAATGTAATTTGTTTTCAGATAGGGTTTTACGGCCTGCCGGTTGGTCACCCTCAATTCATGGGACTCGTCTTTCCAGGACCCGCCCCGAATGACCTTGTCGGTGCCGGATTCCGGTCCCGAGTAAAGCAACGCGGCGTTGTAGGAATAGCGGCCATACCAGTTCCAGACCCATTCGCTGACATTGCCGCTCATATCATAAAGGCCCAGGAGGTTAGCCTGTTTGAGTCCGACCGGATGCACCCTGCCAGCGCTGTTGGCGATATACCAGGCCGCGGCATCGGGGTAATTTGATCCGCTGTACATGGTGAAATCGTCCCTTCTTCTGCCTTTGGCGGCAAATTCCCATTCCGCCTCGGTTGGCAGCCGGTATCCGTTGGCGTTGAAATCGCACACCACACCGTTGCTATAAAAGTCATAGCAGGGATCCAGCCCGTCCACTCTGCTTTTCTCGTTGCAGAATTCCAAAACCTCATTGAAAGTGACCTCAGTGATGGGCAGGTCTTTATGCTCCTCCAGAATGACATAATCCGTCAAGGCCATGGCCCATTGTTCGCGCGTGATCTCAGTCGGACTGATGTAAAAGGAGGGCACGTAAACTTCACGGGGGGGGAATTCGTCGTCATCAGCCTCAGGACCGATATGCCCGATCACGGTGCTGTCGCCTTCCACGAAGATCATTTCAAGAGGCAGGTTGGCGACCCGGAACTCCGATACGTCGGCTTCTGTTGCCGTTACAGTCTCAACCTCGGAAAACTCGGGCTTGTCCTTGATAATCACATACTTGACAACGATGTAGCCGATTATCAACAGTGAAATGATCCCAAAGATCCTGAACAGGCGCTGCATTCTGGAGAGCTCAGCGTGCTGAACCTTATCCGCCCCGGGAATATGGATCACGGTCTCTTTTTTTGCTGCTGCCGGTTTCGACCGCGGCAGGGATACCGGTTCAGGAGGCCCGAGCGGGATGGTCTCCTCTTCTGGTTCTAGATCAGGCTCACGCTCAGGTTCAGTATCTTTTCCGGTTTCCTGGAATGGCTCCTCAGGTTGGGGTTCCGGAACGATCTCTGGCTCAGGGGTCATCCAAGTCTCAGCGCTCGGGGTTGAATCTTTCTTCTGATCTTCCTGCTCAACTGCTTTTTCGATGTCCCTGGCCGGAACAGGTTCCAGCTTTTCGAGCGGAACTTCTGCAATCACCGGTGCTTGCGGCGTATCCCGCATGGTCCTGTTCAGGCAGGATTCATATGGTATGTCCTGCTGGGTCAGGAGCGCGTTCTTCAGCTCGGCGGCAGTGCCAAAGCGCTTGGCCGGATCGAGCATCAGGGCTTTGTTCAGGATGTTGAACAGCCAGTGGGGCAGGCGTTTGCTGAGCAGATCTGGGTTTAGCGCCGGACGTTGGAAGGTTTGCTGTTTTTGCTGGGATGGGCTTTCCCGGCGCGAAAGCGACCAGGGTAACTGGCCGCAGAAGAGCAGATAGGCCAAAACCCCCACAGAATAAAGGTCTGAGCATTCATCCTGGCCCTCGTCCAAAAAGACCTCTGGCGGAGTGAACAGCACTGGATGGATATCGCACTTGTCCGGATCGTCCGTTTTCCATTTGTCAGGGCTTTTGCCAAAACCGAAGATCTTCAGGTCATAATCTGGATCGATGATGATGCTGGCGGGATTGAGGTTCATATGCAAGACCCCGCTGGCGTGCGCGTATTCCAGCGCGTCCAGGGCCTGCAGCACCCATTTGAACGCGGTTTCATAACTTATATCCGCTTTCGGCAGGCTGAGGATGGCGTCAAGCCGGTCGCCCTGGATGAATTCGCCCACCAAATAGGGTGTCCCGTCTTCCTCGAACAGGGCGAGGGTCCTGCGGATATTGGGATGTTCCAGTTTCAGGCCCAGCGCGGCTTCGTCCTTAAGCTGGCGGATCAGCGCGTAATCCGCTTTCCAGCGCTGCTCGATGGTCTTGATGGTCACCAGGCTGCCGTTTTGCTGGTTTCTGGCCCTATAGACGCAAAAATGCCTCGACCGGTTCAGGGTTTCCAGAATGGTGTAAGTATTCTCGTTGCCAAACCCGTTCATGATTCAGCTGCAAAAACGCGCTTGCCGCGGGCGTAGACGCTCAGGATGTGCGAACTGCCCAGATGGTAGGGGATGAAATTGACCGAGGGAATGTCCCAGACCGTGAAATCAGCCAGTTTCCCCGGTTCGAGCGAGCCGACCTGGTCCGCCAACCCCAAAGCGTGGGCAGCGTTGATCGTTGCCGCGCAGATCGCCTCCGCGGGCAAAAGCCCCATCTGCAGGCAGGCCAGGCTGATCGTGAGGGGCATCGAATCGCAATTGCAGCTTCCGGGATTGAAGTCCGTGGCGATGGCCACTGGCAGGCCCTGTTCGATCATGTATCTGGCCCGCGCGTAGGTCTTGCTGCGCAGGGAAAACAGCGTGGCTGGCAGCAAAACGGGTATGACCCCGGCTTCCCGGAGGGCCTTGATCCCCTTGTCAGACGCGGCCCCCAGATGGTCCGCCGAGACGCATCCCAATTCCGCGGCCAGTTCCGCGCCTCCGATCGGTTCGATCTCGTCGGCATGCATCTTGAGCTGGAATCCGTAGTCTTTGGCGCAGCAAAGGATCTGGCGGGATTCCCGGATGCCGAAAACATGCGCCTCGGTGAAGATATCGCAAAAGCGCGCGATCCCCTGCTCCCCGGCGGCGGGGATCATTTCGCGGCAGAGGATGCCGATGTAGGCAGGATGGTCGTCTTTGTGTTCTAAGGGATACTCATGCGCTCCCATGAAGGTGGGAATAATGCTGATGGGAAGCTCAGCCGCCAGGCGACCGATCACCCGCAGCTGCTTCAACTCGCTGGCTGTGTCCAGCCCATAACCGCTTTTGGCTTCCAGAGTGGTGGTCCCCAAGGCGATCATGCGTTCGATGCGTTTTTTGGCAAGAGCGAAGAGCAGGCCTTCATCCGCTTCCCGCGTGCTTTTTATGGTGCTGCGGATGCCGCCGCCGGCTTGGGATATCTCCACATAGGACCTGCCAGCCAGCCTTTGGGCGAATTCATCCTCCCGTGTGTGCACGAACACCGGATGGGTGTGCGCATCCACAAAACCGGGCAGGACGACTTTGCCGGACGCGGAAACAGTTTCGTCCGCTTCATGCTGGAAACAGATGTCCTGAGTTGTGCCCACAGCCACGATCCGGCCGTCTTTGACCGCCAGGGCGCCATTTTCGATCATGCCCAGGTCGTTCAATTCAGAACCGGTGCGGGGGGTGCTTTTGCCCCGCAGGGTTAGGAGCTGCCGGCAGTCCCTGAGGATGGTATCAACCCTCATGGCGCCATCCAAAACAGACATTCTTCATTATTGGTAAATGAGGTTGGTAGCGCTCTACTCCTCTTCAGACTCCTCATCCAGGCGGGAGAAATGCTCGTCGAATTTGGCCGCTATGGCGTTGAACTCGTCATCGTCCTCAATGACGCTCAGTTCCACATTCTCATCGATCACGGCCATGGACATGATGTCATATTCCATGGAGTCAACTTCCGCCAGGGCAATGTATTGCTTGCCTTCGTGCTCGATTATGTCCAGCACCAGGAAGTCCTTTTGGGTGCCGTCTTCCATATCCAGGGTGATGACGTTGCTGTCCTCGTGTTCACAATCGCAGGTCTCGTCCCCGCAATCTTCGCCGCAGTTGCAGCCGTTGATTTCTTTATCGGTCATGGGTTACTCCTTTTCAGTTTAATACAAGATTTCAAAGCTGAGGTTTTTGGCAAGGGAAAATTTGGCCCGCTCACATCAGGCTGAGGGGATCGATATCGATGAGGACGTGGACCTGGGGCGGAGGAGCGTAGTCCTCGCTGATCCTGCTGATCACGGATTTCACGGCGGAAGGGTTTCGGCCCTTGATGATGACATGCTGCCGATGCAGGTTGTTGAGCCTGGCAAAGGGCGCGGGGGCCGGTCCCAGCAGGAAAACCTCTTCCGGTGGAAAGTTTGAGCCCAGCACCAAGACCTTTCTGGACAGAGCCTCCATTTCCTGTTGCAAAAGGTCCCCGTCGCCGCATTGGTAAAGGATCCGGGCCAGACGGTAGTAAGGCGGGTAATTCAATCTTTTGCGATAGGAAAGCTCTTCCGCGGCAAAGCCCGGATAATCCTGGTTTCCAGCATGGACGATGGCGTAATGCTCCGGATTGTAGGTCTGGATGATGACTTCGCCGGTCTTGTCCGCCCTGCCGGAGCGCCCCGCAACCTGGGTGCAAAGCTGGAAAGTGCGTTCCGCGGCGCGAAAATCCGGCACGTTGAGGCTGATGTCCGCGTTCACGATGCCCACCAGGGTCACGTTTGGAAAATCCAAGCCCTTGGAGATCATCTGTGTGCCCAGCAAGATGTCCACATCCTTGTCTTTCATGCGCCGATACATGGTTTTGTGGGCATCCTGCCTGCGGGCGGAATCTGAATCCAGGCGCAGGATCCGGGCCTGGGGAAAGAGGATCTGCAGCACCTGCTCCACCTTCTGGGTGCCCGGCGAGCCGTAGGAAAAGCTGAAACTGCCGCAGTGCGGGCATTTGCGCGGGCTGGGATAGGCGTGGCCGCAATAGTGGCAGTGCATTTCCTCGCGGTCGCGATGGTAATACATGCTGATCTCACAATTGTTGCATTTGATCAGTTCCCCGCATTTCAGGCACTGCATGAAGGAGGAAAAGCCGCGCCGGTTTTGGAACAGGATCACCTGTTCGTGCCTTTCCAGGCGCGTGTTTATCGCCGCGATCAGTTCGTCGGAAAGAAGCTGCTGGTTGTAGTCATCGCAGAGGCTGAGGATCCGCACCGCGGGAAGCTTGATCTCCAGGGGCCTGCTGACCAGCCGGTGCAGGCGATATCTGCCCAGTTCCTGATTGTGCCAGGATTCCAGGGAGGGCGTGGCGCTGCCCAGAATGATCTGGATCCCTTCCATCCTGGCCCGCACGATCGCCAGGTCCCGGCCGTTGTAGCGCGGATTGTTGTCCTGTTTGTAAGACTGCTCATGTTCCTCATCAACGATGATCAGCCCCAGCCTGGGCATTGGGGAAAACACCGCGCTGCGAGCCCCGATAACGATCCTGCATTCCCCGCGTGAGATCTTTTGCCATTGTTGCAGGCGCTGTCGGTCGCTCAGTTGGCTGTGGCTGATCGCCAGCACCGATCCAAACTCGGCCTGGAAACGCTCCACCATCTGCGGCGTGAGCGCGATCTCCGGGATCAGGAAAATGACGTTCTTTCCCTCTTCCAGCACAGAGCGGATGAGGGGTATGTAGACCTCGGTCTTGCCGCTGCCTGTGATCCCAAAGAGCAGATGGACCTGGAAAGAACCGCGTTGCTCCATAATTTCCCGGATGGCAGCCTGCTGCTCGCTATTCAGGACGATGGTTTTGGGCGGGGCGCTGCTGTCATATTGGAAAAACTGGCGCTCCACCTTTTTGGGTGTGATGCTGACCACCTCTTTTTTGGCCAGGGCGCGGATCACCGAATAGGAAACCGTGTCGCTGATCTCGGAGAGGGGAAACTCCTCCTTGGCCGAGGCCAGGATCAATTGCAGGGCTTCCTTTTGCCTGGCCGGAAAGGAGTCCAGATCCGGGGACGGGACCAGCAGGCGGACAAAATTCAGCGTCTTGGGCTTGTCCCGGGAGCTGAGTTTGCGGCTGATCTCCAGATAGCCTTCATCCACACCCGCTTCCACCAGCCGCAGGACCGGTTTTCCCTTGAGGAGCAAGCGCAGTTCGGACACGCGCCGGGGCTGGCCGCCGGACAAAGCTTTGGCGATCTGCTGGTATTGCTCCGGGATCTCTGATCCAAGCCACTTTACCTCGGCCTCAATATCGGGGATCAGCCAGGCTGGCAGCATGGCAAAGCAAGCGCTGCCCAAAGAACAGTGATAATAATCCGCCATCCACTTGGCCAGGGCGAGCAGCTTCGGGTTCAGAACCGGTTCCTCATCCAGAACTTCCAGGATAGGCTTGTAGGAAATCGAAGCTTCCGGAGGAACTGTCAATTGCTCTCCGCAGATCCCGATCATGTCCTTGCGGTTGAATGTCACCAGGACGCGCGCCCCCTCCGCAATGCTTTGGGCGGAGCGGTAATGGAACTCCTTGCTGAGCGCCAGGGGCAGATGGACAGCATAATAGAACATGCGGTTAGGCAAGCCGGAAGCGGGAATTATGTCAATGGAAAATTCACTTCCCCCGTCAATCCAAACGCCAAAGCCAGGATATTCACTCTCCTTTTTTCAGATGTGCGTCCCCCTTCCAGCCTCGATCGCACTAACTTCATGCCCGGGATCACATTAGCCATCATTTTTAGCCTCAGCCCCGGCAGGTCCGCTCACAACTCAGCCATCAATAGCGCCACAATTACTCCAAAGCCTTGAATCCCATGACCTTCCCTATCCCTCCCTTAACGGCGTCAATCACTTGTCTATCCACAGTCTATCACTTGTCTATAATAGACAAGTGATAGACTGTGGATAGACAAGTGATTGGCTGGGTGAAGGGAAGGAGGGGAAAGAGAAAAGCCGGGTTTTTCAGGCCTTTTACAACTTATCTTTCCCACATCTAAATCATTGCAAATTAGACCAGGCAAATGACAGCGAGCTAACGCAAAAGATTAACTGGCAATGCGATACTTGAATCGCGTGAAATCGTGATTATCCAGTTCCTCCAG
>JAHYIU010000066.1 GCA_019429425.1 Candidatus Syntrophosphaera sp. | reverse complement strand
TGGAAAGAACCTTTGGTTCCCTGAAACGAAGTTATGGTTGGAGCCGAACCAGATATATTGGCCTATCCAAAACAACCTTCTACCTCCAGATGAGATGCCTGGCCTTTAACATAAAAAGGGGTATGAAACTGATTTCGTTAAGCCCTGTATAGGGAAAATCCGTCCAGATTCCGTGAATTGGGTTGAAAAAAGGCAAAATGGGTTGAAATAGTGACAAAATAGTGGGGAATCCAGGGACTTTTCATCGATCGGGACGATGAATCTCCGGATGTTGTAGATAACTTTCCGAACCATGCCCTGTCATGCCAGTATAAAGCAATTACGCAAAGGTCTTAAATATTGTAATGCAAATTCTATTCCAAAACTTCAGGTAAATAAGTATTTGGCATCGGCAGATTCCAAAGATCAGACAATCTCATATTTCCTGTGTTAGGCTCGCTAGGGCGCGCTCGACTCCAGAATACTTTCCGGCTCCCTCGACCCAAGATATCGGCCTCTCACAATATCCAGGCAGGCAGCCCAATACAAGAAAAATCTTGACAAGGCAGGGCTTTCATTGATGAGGGATAGTTATGGCAATAATCGTTAAGAAGTTTGGCGGTACTTCCGTGGGGAGTATCGAATTGATCCGGAATATCGCGAAAAAGATCGCGTCCGAACACCGGGACGGGGATTCCCTGGTGCTGGTGATCTCGGCCATGGCCAAAACCACGGATGAGCTGATGAAGATGGCTTACGGCATCACCGGCCATCCCTCGCGCCGCGAACTGGATATGCTGCTGACCGCGGGTGAGCGGATAAGCATGTCCCTGCTTTCGCTGGCCTTGCAGGAAGAAGGATTCGACTCCATTTCCTTCACTGGTTCGCAGAGCGGGATCATCACCGACGCCAAGCACGGCAACGCCCGCATCCTGAACGTGAACGCCTTTCGTATCAACCAGGAACTGGACAAGGGCAAGATCGTGATCGTGGCCGGATTCCAGGGTGTGAGCCAGTCCAAGGAGATCACCACCCTCGGGCGCGGTGGGTCGGACACTTCCGCGGTTGCTTTGGCTTGTTACCTGCAAGCTGCGAACTGCGACATCTACACCGATGTGGACGGCGTTTTCACAGCCGATCCGAAACTGGTGCCAAACGCGAAACTGATCCCCCGGATAGATTACGAAAGGATGCTGGCCCTCAGCTACAACGGTTCCAGGGTGATGCATCCCCGCTCGATCGAATTTGCCAGTAAATACGGAATCCCCGTGGAAGTGAAAAGTTCACTCACCTTCGCCCCGGGAACGCTGATCTGCGGCGATACACAGATTGAAGGAAAGAACATGGAAGAGCGTAACATAACAGCCATCGCGCACAAGGAAAACCTGCTGCGCCATGTGGTGGCCAACGACCGGAAGCTCCGCGAGCTGCTGAAGAACTGGAACAACGAGATCTACAGGTATTTTGTGGAAAACGGCCAGGTGGAGTTGATGATCGAAGAGAAATACGACAGCGAAGTCAAATACATCCTGGACCAGCACCAGGTCCCCGTGCTCAGATCTGACGCGGGACTCGGCTGTGTGACCCTGGTCGGCCTGGGGATAAACCTGGATCCCGGCTTCCTGGCGGAAACCCTGGATGTTTGCCAGCCCTTCGCCATCCAGCGTGTCCAGCACAGCGAGAAAACGATCGAACTGACGCTGCCCTCGGCCGAGGTGCGAAATTGCGTGCGGGCCTTGCATGAAGCCTTCATCGGAGGTGATAAATGAGATACCTGGTCACCAGCGCCCTGCCCTACGCCAATGGCAAACTACACGTCGGACACGTCGCGGGGGCCTATCTGCCTGCCGATATCTATGTCCGCTGGCTCAGGCTCCACCACGAGGATGTGATCTATATCTGCGGGACTGACGAACACGGCACTCCCATCTCCATATCCGCGGACAAGGAAGGGGTCAGCCCCGCCGAGGTGGTCAAACGCTATCACGATTCCATCCAAGCCGCCTTCATCGACCTCGGCATCGAGTTCGACAACTTTTCCGGCACGTCACGCGACAAGCACTACACCATTTCCCAGGAATTTTTCAGCGCCCTCTACGACAAGGGGCACGTGATCCCCAAGGTCACCAAACAGTTCTATTGCGAGCACGACAAGCGCTTTCTGCCGGACCGCTATGTGGAGGGGATATGTCCCCGCTGCAAGGCTCCGAACGCCCGGGGCGACCAATGCGACGTTTGCGGCCAGATCTACGAGACAACCACCCTGCTGGAGCCAGCCTGCAAGATCTGCGGCAACCGGCCCGTGATCCGGGAAACGACCCATTGGTACCTGCAACTGGATGATTTTCGGGAAAAACTGGCCGACTGGATCAGCAAAAAGCAATACTGGAAGGAAAACGTCCGCAATTTCATGCTCAATCTGCTGGAACAGGGATTGGTGGAGCGCCCCATCACCCGTGACCTGAGTTGGGGCGTTCCCGTTCCGCTCCCGGACGCCGGGGGAAAGGTGCTCTACGTATGGTTTGAAGCCCCCATCGGCTATATCTCCTCCACGGTCGAATGGGCTGAGCGGATCGGCCAGCCCGAGCGCTGGAAGGATTACTGGCTTGATCCGGATACCAGATTGGTGCATTTCATCGGCAAAGACAACATCATCTTCCACGCCCTGATCTGGCCAGCCGTGCTGATGGGACAGGATAAAACCTATTGCCTGCCGCACGACATCCCCGCCAATGAATTCATGAACCTGGAAGGCCAAAAGATCTCCACCAGCAAGAACTGGGCGATCTGGGTGGATGAATTTGTGGAGAAATTTCCCGCCGAGTATCTGCGCTATTACCTGGCCGCCAACGCTCCGGAAAGGGGCGACAGCGACTTCTCCTTCCGGGATTTCCAGCAGAAGGTGAATGGCGAACTGAACAACGTTCTGGGCAACCTGGCCAACCGGGTCTTTGCCTTTGCAGCGAAAAACTTTGATGGCCACATTCCGGCCCAAGACCTTTCCAAAGCTGGGAGAGAGACTCTGGACGAAGCCATTGAGCTATTCAATCAGATCGATTCCGGATACGGCGAGTTCAGCGTAAAACGGAACTGCAAGCTCTCCATGGACATCGCCCGTTTGGGCAATCGCTACTTTGATGAACGCAAGCCCTGGGCGGAAGTGAAGATCGATAAAAACAGCGTCCAGGAAACCCTTTACGTATGCCTGTGCATCCTGCGCCTGGCCTCTGTCGCCCTCTGGCCGGTGATGCCCAGGAGCATGGACCGCCTGCGCGCCATGCTGGGCCTGAAAGCCCTCTCCGAATGGGAAAAGCAGGATCTTTGCCACGATTATGCCTTGCAGGATACAAGCAGGCTGTTCTTCAAAATCGAGGATGCCCAGATCGAGGCCGAGATCGAACGCCTGCGCAGGAATTCAGCCCAAACCGAGGAAGTCCAGTCAACAGAACCGGTCAAGGAACAGGTCAGCTATGAAGATTTTGACCGCCTGGACATCCGCGTGGCCAAAGTCCTGGAAGCAGATTCTGTTCCCAAGACCGACAAGCTCCTGCGTCTCAAGGTCGATATCGGCAGCGAGCAAAGGGAACTGGTGGCCGGAATCGCTGAACACTACACGCCTGAGGATATCATCGGCAAACAGGTGGTCATGCTGGTCAATCTGGAGCCCCGCAAGATCCGCGGGATCCTTTCTCGCGGCATGATCCTGGCCGTGCACAGCGAGGGAAAGCTGAGTTTGGTAATTCCTGCCCGGGATTGCCTGCCTGGCTCGACCGTAAAATAACATCTTCATGCCCAACAATGAGATATCAGTATCTAATTAAAGCATTACTTTGTTTGCTGCCTCTCATCCTGTTGTGCAGCTTGCCGGCAGCTGAATACCGGAACGGGCAACTCTACCTGGAGGTCCTGCTCAGTTCCGGGACCCAGATCAGCTTGGAAACCAGCGGTTCAGCGCAGGCGGAACTTACCGTCTCTGAGCAGGCCTCTCCGATCTCCCGGCTGCTTAGAGGAAACCTGAACATCAGCCTGACCAACGCGGACAAGCTGGCCTTCTGGGGATTGCTCAGCCGGGTCGAGCCCTGGGCGGATCATTCTGACGGCGTCCTGCGCGAGTATTTCGCCTGGGAGGACAGCACTCTGGTGATCAAGCGGGAAAACCTCATCTTCGAAGGAATCACCTTTGCCGGGATAGAAGGAGCGAGGAAATACGCGCGGGAGACAGGCATCCCCGAAAACCAGATCCAGAACATCCCTCTGATCAACTCCACGGTGCGTGTCAAGACGACCGGCGGCCCAGAATACTATTTCGAAACTCCGCTTCTGATCCATAGCGCCACGCCCCTGTTTATCGGAGGCGTCAAACTTGGCTACAGCGGCGATTTCATCCTCAAGACGATCAACGGGAAGATGGTGTTGACCCATTTCCTGCCCCTGGAAGAATACATCGCCGGGGTGATCCAAAACGAGATCGGAAGCACCGCCCCACTGGAAGCATTGAAAACCCAGGCCGTGGCGGCGAGGACCCACGCCGTCAGCCTGCTGCTCTACAACCGTCACAAGAATGACGGCTATGACCTCTGCAACAGCACCCATTGCCAGGTTTACAAAGGTGAACACCTGCTCAACGAGAGCATCCTGGAAGCGGTGAGCGCCACGCGGGGAGAAGTTTTGCTCGCCGGAGACAGGATCGCCGACGCCACCTACCACAGTTCCTGCGGGGGAAAGACCGATTCCTCAGAGAACATCTGGAACGGCAGCCCTCTGCCCCATCTGATGGGCGTCACCTGCATCGAAGCCGCGGAAAGCATCGACCTGAGCAAGGAAAACCAGGCCCGGCGCTGGATCGAGACAAACACTTCCACCCAAGGCATGAGTTCCTGGGAAAAGGCCTCCGTATCCTGGCAGAAGAGTATCTCCCGGCAGGCTTTGGCCAGAAACGTAGGCCTGAGCAGCATCAGCCGGATCGTGATCAACAAACGGGGTAGTTCAGGCCGGATAACGGACATGAGCTTCCACGGGTCCGGAACGGTCCGCCTAACCAGCGAATACAAGATCCGCCAGGCTTTCGGCTCCGCCAAATCCTCCTTTTTCTACATCCGGGGGGCTTATTCCATGGACAAAAACGGCGGCGTGTCCATCACTCCCCCGGCCACGGTCTCCATCAAGGGCAAGGGTTCTGGCCATGGAGTGGGCATGTGCCAGGTTGGCACTTTGGACCGGGCCAGAAACGGCGCCACCTACCGGGACATCCTGTCCCACTATTATCCGGAAACCCGCATCTGCTCAGATTGGATGGGCCATGCCCGCTGAAGACATCCTCTGGCGGGGGACCGCACATTCCGGACAGTTCCGGGTCCTGGCCGTGGAATCGACCCATACGGTCCAAACAGCCCGCGATCTGCACGACCTTTCCCCCATCAACACCCTGCTGCTGGGAAAAATGATCTCCGCGGCAGCCATGCTGAGCCTGGACCTTAAGGCGGAAAACTCTGAGGTCAGCCTGCGTCTGGAAGGAGACGGCATCCTTAAGGGCGGGCTGGTGATCTGCGGGCAAAACGGCGCTGTGCGTGGCTACGCCTTCAATCCCCGGCTGTTCTTGGAAGAGGCGCGGGAAAACTTCTATCCCGTCAGACATCTGGGCAAAGGCACGCTCAGCGTGATCCGCAGCATCCCCGGCAAGCAGCCCAGCCTTGGTTACACAGCCCTGTCCGAGGGTGAGGTTGCCCAAAACCTTTCCCATTACTATGCCCAATCCGAACAGATCCCCACCGCGGTGAACCTCGGGGTCCTGATCGACAAGGATGCTTCCATCAAGGCCGCGGGCGGATTCATCATTCAGCAGTTGCCCCACGCCCAACCACTATTTGCCGATCAGATCATCGCCCGCCTGGGCCAAACACCCAACGTTTCCGACCTCATGGACATGGGGCTCACGATCCGGGAGGTCCTGGCCCGCTTCGTCTTTCCCGAAGGCGAGATGGAACTGCAGCCCGTCCACTCTGTCCAATTTCGCTGCAATTGTTCCAGGTCCCGTTTCGAAAGGGCGCTGAGGCTGCTGGGCAGGCGGGAACTGGAGGAAATGAGGGAAGGCATCGAGCCTGAGTGCCATTTCTGCACTGCCAGATACAATTTTAGCACAGAGGACATCGATCGGATCATCGCTTCCCTGGAGAAGGATTAATGAGATACTTTTTGATTTTTTGCCTGCTTGGCGCGGGCCTGCTGTCTGCCCTGACGTCTGAGGACGTCACGTTCCTGCTGGATACCGAACAATTCCACATCCTGGAAAAACATGCCCAGAATCTGGAAAACCTGCTGGAGGGAGATTACGAAGACCTCAAACTGGCCCTGGACTATGCCCAAAGGGCCGGCAAGCCTGATCTGGCCTTGCGCTGCCATGAACAGCTCGCGCTTCAGCACCATTCCCTGGAAAACGCCCTGGAATGGTTTCGCCTGGCGGAAAGCATGCAGTTGGACAGCCTGGAAATCAAACAGATACAGGAGCGGATGGAGCAGGAATACTCCGCGCCCGAGGATATGATCATCCTCGATTACTTCCTTTATGGCACTCCCGAAGAGGAATATCTGGAGCAGATCCGCCACTTGCGAGGCTATAATCCCATCATCGAAGAGCTGGCCAAAGCCTGGATCGATGAGATCAGCGTGGAAAGCTCAGACTCCCTCGCCATGGCCCTGCTTGACCGCTTCGACGAGCAATTCCCGCTTTCCAAATGGTCACAGGTGGCCTATTATTACCGCCTCTACCACTTCTCGCAGCAGCAGCGGTTCGACCTGATGGACGAGTTCATCCAAAACAAGGGCTGGCAATCGAGCGAGTTCCTATACATCTCCACCCTTTATCTGATGAGCCCCAGCTATCGCCGTCAGCAGGATGAAAACGCCAACTCCGGGATCCTGGATCAGGTCACGGCCATGCTGAATTCCGCTCTTGATGATTATTCCTCAGAAGAGAATGTTCAGGTGCTGTATGACAAATACACTCCGGAGGAATGGAAAAACAGGCTGGCTCTCACCCGGGCCAAGGCAGGTTACTACAGATTTTTGGCGGCCAGGGGCCTCTACGGAGATGAGGACAAGCTCCTGGGGCTCCTGAGGAAACCCGACGCCAGCTTCAACTCTTTGCTCCAGGCTTTCGGCACGGTCCAATTTGCCAACAACGACCGGGGCGAACTGGCGGAGCTTCATTACTGGCGGGGATTGGTGAATTCACTTTGCCGCAGGAAGGCCTGCCTGAACGAGGCAGCACTCAGCTTCACCCGCTCCCTGGTCCATGGCGCTCCCAGAAAGAAGTATGATGAATCCGCGCTTCAAGCCCTGCAAAGCATCCACTCCCGCCTGCGGATCAGGGGCAAAGCGCTCGACTGGGCGCGCAAACTCATGCAATATGGCGGGATCGTCTTCGCGGAACACGGCTTCCCGGACAAGCGCTACACCCGGGTCGCCATCGGAGATTACGACAATGACGGCTTCAACGACATCCTCTTCAACGGCAACGCCCTCTACAGGAACAACAATGGCCAAAGTTTCGAAGACGTGAGCGAAGAAGCCAATCTGACGGAGTTGAGGAGCAACGGAGGACTGTGGGCGGATTTCAACCGCGACGGTTTGCTTGATCTGGCCACGATCTCACACGACTCCGAAGGCGTGGGCGAAGCGCTGATGAAAAACATGGACGGCACCCGGTTCGTGAAGGTGAACGAGCGCGCCGGTGACATCGACGACGGCTTCCCCACCGAAGGCGCGGCCTGGGTGGACATCGACGGCCAGGGCTATCCCAGTCTGTACACGGCCAACTATGAGAAATGGCAGCAGCGGCGAGGCTATCCCGATTCCTTCTGGCGCAACGAACAGGGCTATTTCACAGACGCGGCGGCCAGCCTGGGTTTTCTGCTGCCCCATTACGCGGACGACCCCGGACTGGCCGGACGTGGCGTGGCCCCCGCTGATTTCGACAACGACGGCAAGCAGGAGATCCTGGTCACCAATTATCGCCTGAACCGTAATTTCTGCTGGAAACAAGGTGATCAGCTGTTTGTGGACGTGGCCGCCCTCTACGGCCTGAGCGGAAAATACAAGGACGGCTATTACGGCCACAGCATCGGCGCGGATTGGGGCGATTTCGACAACGACGGCGACCTGGACCTCTTCATCGCCAACCTCGCCCATCCACGTTACATTGAGATCTCGGACGTCAGCCAATTGCTCCGTAACGACGGCCTGGGCTACCGTGTGGTCGAAGCCGACACCCTGTGGTTCTGGAAATTCACCGATGTCACCCGCGCAGCTGGGATAACCTATGACGAACTGCATTCCGACCCCCTGTGGCTGGATGCGGACAACGACGGATTCCTGGACCTCTTCATCACCTCCGTCTACGAGAACGACCGCTCCTACCTCTATAAAAACAACGGCGACGGCACTTTCACGGACATCACCTTCCTTGCCGGGGCCAGGGTCTACAACGGCTGGGGCAATGCCACGGCAGACCTGAACCGCGACGGCTTGGCCGATCTGGTGGTGGGCAGCGGCAACGGGACCCGGATCCTGATCAACCGGACCAGGACCAAAAACCGCTCCCTGTTCGTCAAACCCGTCTGGGCCAAGGATAAAGTCCAGCTGATCGAGGATTGGAGGGATTATTACCAATATCCCAATACTCCCGCCTTCGGGAGCCGCGTGAGAGTCTTGCTCCAGGATTCCGATGGCAGTACACGCGAGTTGATCCGGGAGCTTTCCTCAGCCAAGGGAACCACCTCCCAAAACAGCCAGGAACTGCATTTCGGCCTGGGCCACAGCAAGGTCCTGGCTATCGAACACATTCATGGGGGAGCCGAATGAGAAAGATCAGAACCAAGGTCCTGAACCCAATTGACGCGGATAGCGCTGTCCTGCTTAGCGATCACGTGGTCTGTTTGGATAAAGGGCTGATCACCGGCCTCCGTCCTTACGATCCAGCCCTGGACGCCGATTGCGAAGACAGGCGAGACCTGCTGGCCCTGCCGGGTTTGATCGACATCCACGTCCACCTCTCCCAATACCGCATCCGCGGTTTGTATGAACCCTCTCTGCTGGCCTGGCTGGACAAGCACGTGTTTCCAGCGGAAGCCCTTTCCCAAGACCCGGCCTACGCCCGCTCCATCTCCGAAGATTTCTTTCACGCCCTCTTTGCCTGCGGAACGACCACTTCCGTGATCTACACCGCCCCCTACCACAGCGCCTGCGAGATCGCCTTCGAGACTGCCCAAAAGCTGGGCGCACGGGCCTTCATCGGCATGACCCTGATGGACATGGACAGCCCCCCGGAACTCCTCCAAACCACAGATTACGCCCTTGAGAGCAGCATCGAGCTCTATCATCGCTTCCATCAGGCCTCTCCCCTGTTGGACTATATCTTCACGCCCCGCTTCGCCCTTTCCTGCTCCAGGGAATTGCTGCAAAAAATGGCCAGCTTTGCCCGCGAACATCAAGCTTGGATCCAAACCCACCTTTCCGAGAACAGGGATGAGATCAAAAGGGTTAATGAGCTCTTTGGCTCTGAATCCTACACCCAGCTCTATGAAAGCCTGGGCCTGCTGAGCCCCAAGACCATCCTGGCCCATGCCATCCATCTCTCGGACAAGGAGATGGATACTCTGGCGGAAAACGGCTGCCGCGTCGCCCATTGCCCGGACTCCAATTTCTTCCTCAAGAGCGGGGAGTTCAACTACTCTGAATTGGCTGCCAGAAAGATCGCCATCGGCCTGGGCAGCGATGTTGCGGCCGGAACCACCCTCAGCATGCTCTATCACGCCAAACTGGCCAATTACCGGCAGAGTGCTTATTCCCTCAAACCGGAACGCATCTTTTACCACATCACCCTGGGCAACGCCGCCGTCCTGAACCTCGAAAAGCGGATCGGCAGCCTGGAACCCGGCAAGGAAGCCGACCTCTGCCTGCTCAAGCTGCCCAGGCAACCCATCCCCGATCCCGACCTCCTCTCCGCGCTTTGCTTCTGGGGCCATGAATTCCCGGTGGCTGAGACCGTCATAGCCGGAAAAACTGTCTTCCAAGCCTGATCCCGGCTCTCCCATTTTTCCCGGTATTGGAAAGATTTTTGCATACCATAGACAAAACCCTAGATCTTAAAGCGTCCGAACCGCCCTTCCGGAGTGGTTTGCATATTTCACAAACAACATAAGGAGAGACATGTGAGAAACATAATATTCATCATCCTGCTCTTGGGATCGATAAACTTTCTTGCGGCCGCGGTGGTCTGGGACGACGCCGTCCCCATCCGCCAGGGTGTGAACATCGAATGGTTCCGCACCGGCACAGATACCGCCGATGGCGGCGCCATCTACGTTTGGTCCGACACCAAGCTGGGCGAGCGTGACCTTTGGGCCCAGAAAGTCGACGCCCAGGGCAACCTCGTCTGGGGCGAGCCGCTCTTGATCGACGGCAAGCCGGACCGGCAGGAAGACCCCGTCATCACCAGGACCTCGGACAACAATTTCATCATCGCCTGGATCGATTTCTACGACGACCTGGACGGCAATGTCTATGCCCAGAAGATCACCAGCGACGGCCAATTGCTCTGGCCGGCTGGCGGAAAGCCCGTTTGCACGGCTGCCCAGGTGCAGATCGCGCTCAACATGGAGCCGGACGCCGAGGGCGGCGCCTACATCATCTGGTCGGATTCCCGCAACCCCAGCAAGGACCTCTATGGCCAGCGCATTGATGCCTCCGGGAACCCGGTCTGGGCCGTGAACGGCATCCCGATCGCCAATGGCCTCGGCGATGAGGAACAAAACACCATGCTTCCCGACGGACAGGGCGGCTTCGTGATCGGCTACACCCACTCCTACGTTGGCGCGGAAGACATCTACGTGAAACGCTTTCTCCCCTCCGGCGTGATGGCCTGGCCGGAGATCCTCGTGCTCTCCGACGCCCCCGGAAACCAAGGCAGGGTGCGCATGGCGACCCTCACGAACGGCGAATTCGTGTTCACCTGGGAAGACCAGCGCAACACCGATCCGGACATCTATGCCCAAAAGATCAATCTCGCCGGTCAGGTCCTCTGGCCTGATCCTTTCATAGTTTACGGCGATTCCGGCTCTCCTGATTTCGCCACCCAGCTCAATCCGCGCATCGTCGCCACCAGCGATAATGCCGTTATCATCATCTGGGAAGACAAACGGCTGGACAGCCAGAATCCCGACCTCTTCGCCCAAAAGGTCAGCGCCGACGGCAATCTGCTTTGGGGCGCAGACGGGGTGGCCCTCAGCGTGGCCGAATTCGCCCAGATCGGCCCCCGCATGGCCTCTGACGGGGCTGGCGGCTGCTATGTCGTCTGGGATGACCTGCGCAACGGCAATTCGCCCAACGAAGACATTTACGCCCAGCACCTATCCTCCACCGGCGCCTCGCTCTGGGAACCCAACGGCAGGCCCGTCTGCACCGCGCCCAACCAGCAGATCAGCGGACTGGTCAAGGTCTCGAATGGAAACGTGTTCATCAACTGGATGGACATCCGCAACGGCAGCGTGGGCATCTATTACCAGGTCTATTCGCCCACGGGGACCCAGCTTCTGGCCAATAACGGCGAAGTCGTGTTCTGGGGCCTTTCCGGCGACACGCCTTTGGACAACTATCTGATCCTGCCCCGGGCCAACGACGTCGTCTTGATCTGGCAGGATACGCGTTTTGCCAACCTGGGCTATCAGATCTTCTTCCAGTTCCTCAATCCTGACGGAACGGTCGCCCTCGAGGAAAACGGCCGCGCCGTGACCCTCAGCACCGGCGCCGACCAGATCGAGCCGAGCGCAGTCGTCACTCCGGACGGCCACATCGCCATCGCCTGGGAAGACAAGCGGCACGACGACCCCAAGATCTATCTCCAGCTTCTGGATCCAGCCGGAAACCGCCTCTGGGGCGACACGGGCATGGTGCTCACGGATAGCAGCCCCATCCGGCAAAAAGATGCCAGGATCACCTACAAAGCCGACCAGGGCCAATACTACGTCGGCTGGTCGAATTACGATGAGGTGGGCACCAGCTTCCGCTATCACGTCTATGGCCAGATGATCCAGAACAATCAGAAGCAATGGGGGCCCGACGGCGTGTTGATCTCCACCCTCTCTGGCGCGGACCTGAACAGCGAATGCACTCTCAACGATATGAAGGAAAACTATTACGTCTGGCAGCGCTACGACCCCATGGATGCCACCCAGAGCGTGTATGTCAAAAAGGTCGATACCCTTGGCAACTCCGCCGCCGGCTGGCCTGAAGCCGGGCTCAAGGCCTCCACCCACTATAGTTGGGATACCGTCCAGCGCTTCCCGATCAGCACCCAGACCAATCAGGGCCTCTTCGTGATGTGGCGCGACGCCCGCGAGGACTTCATCCAGAACTACTGGGGACAGCATCTTTCAGAGGCTGGCGAACGTTTGTGGGACCCCCTGGGGGTGAACCTGGCCGATTACGGGCGCGAGCAGGATATGCCCACCCTGGTTGACCATGACGGTTTCCGCGACGACATTGTCTTTGCCTGGTGCGAAAACATCAACGGCATGCACGATATCATCGCCCAAAGGTATAGCCTCGCCGGAACTCCGCTCTGGGGAGATCTCGGCAATTTCGTTGTCCTGCGCGACAGCACTCAGTCCAATCCCAGCCTCGCCCGCTTCGACAACGGCGGTATGGTGGTCGGTTGGGCCGACTATTACGATTTCGAATCCGACCTGTATTACAAGTATATCCAGCCCGACGGCACCATGGTCTCCGGAGCTCCGGAAGGGAACGTCCTGAACACCGCCAGCAAGATGCAGTACAATCCCCTGCTCGTCACCAAGGGCAACGTCGCCTACGCTGTTTGGGCGGACGGCCGTTCCAGCGGCAAGACCGAGATCCTGGGCCTCTATGCCCAGAAACTCTCCAATGAGACCGTTTCCGCCGATGACCCCGCCATTCCGGCGCCGGGCTCCTTCGAACTGCTCCAGAACCATCCCAACCCCTTCAACCCGAGCACCAGCATCAGCCTCCTGATCAAGGAAGCCTCGCCCGCCATCGAACTCTCCATCTACAACGCGAGGGGCCAGTTGGTCCGGACCCTGTTCAAAGGAATGCTCGAAAAGGGAAGCCACGCGGTCGTCTGGGACGGCACGGACAATAACGGCAAAAGCGTCTCCTCGGGGATCTATCATTACCGCCTCAGCAACGGCACCCACAGCCAAACCAAACGCATGGTGCTGATGAAATAACACTCTCAAACACAGCATAGCGGAAGCCCGGGGTTTTACTCCGGGCTTTCTTTTGGCTCTCTTTCAAACCAAGTGGGTCAGATATTCAGACGCAGATTGAAGGGGTGGCAAATTCCGATCTGCCACAGCGGTCAAAGACCGCTACGCCTTTATACAAACCGGTTTCAACCGGTGCAGGACAATAGGCCCGGGATTCATCCCGGGTTTATATGGAGTTCATATTTATCTGGCCAGAATTCCCCACCCCCTCTGCAAACTCAGAATCTGAGTATGCAGAGGGGGTGGGGCCATGAAACATGGATGGCCTGATCATGAAACACGACGGCTGAAGCCGCCGTCTATTGTCCTTCACCCCACCTGCGGCGGGGTTGGTCAGCAGCGACGGTTGTCACAGACATCTTCTGAAGGCAGCCTTGCTGCCTTTGCCGATTC
>JAHYIU010000065.1 GCA_019429425.1 Candidatus Syntrophosphaera sp. | reverse complement strand
GGCATGGCGGCGGAGATCACGAACTGGTAAGCATAGGTTTCGCCGTCCTCGGAATTGCTCACCAATTGCGCGTAGGTGCCAGGATTGGCGGGATACAGGCCGAAAAAGGTTTCCGCCCGGGCCCGGTAGTCGCGGTTTTCGCCCACCGTAAAGCTCACCATGCCGTTGTTATCGGTGTATTGCTCACAATCGAAGCGGGGCGAGGTCTCAAAGATGGCCAAAACGACTCTGGCGGCATCGACCGGCTGCATGTTTTGGTCGACGACCTGGATGTTGATCGTGGCCAGACCTTCGGAATAGCGGTCCGTGACCGGGCTGAAGAGGCCGTCGGACCTTTCTTCGAACACGCTGCCGAACACCTTGCCCCAGCCGTTCTCATAGACCAGCGGGTTGTTCAGATAGCCGTTCACCGGTTCCCAGGAAACCCAGCCTTCGTCCCAGAACTCATTCCAGGTATGGTCGGTGGAGATGGAACTGATATTGGTACAGGGGATCAAGGCGGTACGGGCCACGGCGGAGGTCAGGTCCGCGTATTCGCCGCAGCGTCCGATGCGTTTCTCGAATATCCGCACGGGTTGATGGGGTCTTTCGGCATTGGAGGTGAAGCTCATGTTTTGATTGATCCACCAGATGATGCCGCGCACCGCGTCGCCAGGTGATCCATCCCGGTTGAAAACGGTCTGGCAGAGGGCCAGGGTGTCGCTGAGCACCGGATAGCCGGCCTCCTCGAAATCGTAGATGTAACTGCGCCAGAACTTTCCCACGGGCGGTGGGGCGATGTTGTTGGAATGGGTGGTGTTGTTCTCCACAATGGCGGGATCGATGTAGGCCTGAATCTCGTCCGTGATCTTGGGATTGACCAGATACCAGTAATACACCTCCATGGGGACCGTCACCTGTTGGAGTTGTCCCGATGCATCCTTTTTCCAGTAACGGGTCGTGGAATAATAGTATCCATCCGTGACTGACGATCCAGTGTCGACGATTTCCACGTATTGGAGCTCCGTGTCCGCGGAATACATCCTTTGAGCGTTTTCGGTAAATAGTTCCGGCATTGCGAAATCGGAATTCAGATACTGGGGTGAGGCAGTGGCCACGCAAAAGGCGACCTCGTCCACATAGGGGTCAAGCGTGTTGTTGATAAGCTCCGCGAAGAGCAATTGCCTGTCCGGCGCAAGTTGGTTCAGGGTTGTGTGTAGCTCGGGCCGAATCCAGCCCGGTGCTTTGGCCACCGCGGCCAGCGTTTCAGGCAGCAGGTCCCCCAGGCTGGAATAGTATTCGCCGCTTTGGGTGAGGTTGTTGAAACGCAGTCCGAACTGGGCTTTGGCTGGAAGCATGATGCCCAGGGGATGGGCCAGAGCCTCGTTCCAGGTATCGCGGAAATCCTCTTGGGAACAGGTTACGGCGGGAACCGGTAGCGTCAAATCAGTTTCCGGTTGGATAACGGATACGGCGTCTTCAATGCTGATCTCCCGGCTGGTCAGGCCGCGCGGATCGGCACTAAGCACACCACACAGGAGGATGAGCAGGATACAAAAGCTTGTTTTCATCGGATCACCTCACAATCGGATCTTGAGTTCTTTATGATAGCAGGTCCAAATCTGTCAATCGAAATATGCCGCATCTCTCTTTCCATAAGCGTTATCAGGGAATGTTTCGGTTGGGATTCCACCCGCCGCCCTCCTTATCAATACGGTATCAATACGGACTCAATACGGACTTTGTCCGTATTGAGTCCGTATTGATACCGTATTGATAAGGGGAGCCATGTAGGTAAAATTCACCAGGATTTGAGAGTCACCCAGGTCACTCAGGCCACCCTGGAGTCGAGCGGGGCGGTTTGCAGATTGTTTTGTTCAGTTTCCAGATGATCATTCCGCCCCGCATGGACTCCAGGAATGGCTTACAGGGCGGATCGGCGTCGCCCCTACGTAGTGTCGCACGCCGTTGCGACAATATTACCCAGAGCTTGTTTTAAGAGGACGCTTGAAATCCAAAGCCCCATCGGGCTGGCGTCCGGCTGAAATCATGTGCGGGGCTTTGAACTCCAAGCTGGCCGGGGCAGAGCCAGTTAGCCTCAACCAGTTAACAAACTACTTCAGCATCAGCGCTTTATGAGTCAAGACCTTTCCTTCAGACTGCAGGCGGATAAAGTAAACACCCGAGGAAACACTGTTACCGAGTCTGTCTTCGCCGTCCCACACGATCTGATGGGCTCCGGAAGGCTTGAGCCCGTCCACCAAAGTCCTCACCAACTGACCCTTCAGGTTATACACCGAAAGCCGTATCTCTGAGGCCCTGGGGAGGCTGTATGATATTGTAGTGGAGGGGTTGAAGGGATTGGGATAGTTCTGTAAAAGGTGAACCTGCTCCTGTACAGGGATCACCGGATCGTCATTGTCCACCCAGGGCTCCGAGCCAAACTCGAAGCAGCCCATGTCTATGCGTCCGTTCCAGATCCGCCAGTTGCCGGCCAGGTCATAGGGCGGCAGGTCCAATCCGGTGGAATCCGGAGTTCCGGTATCTATGCAGGGGGATAGTTCGGACAGGCTGTAATAGAGCGGATCATGGATATCCGGACCTTCAGCGAAGAGCGGATCGCTGCTGATGCTGGTGGGCAGGAAGTTGACCGTGTTCCCCGATGCCTGCTGGATGCCGGAGATGCCGTCCTTGATGCAGGAATAGTCAATGTTGAGTGTAGTCGGTCCTAAAATATTCGTATATGGGTTCACTTTGATCTGGTAAGGCGTGTCGTTGTCGAAGATGCAATTGGTGATGTTTACGTTGCCGTTGACCATGAGGGTGTAGGTATCGCTTTCATTCCCGGCAAAGGTACAATTGGTGAAATTTATATTCGGATTATTGGATGAACCAACAAGCATAACACCGCCCTGGGAAGAATTATTGCTAAACAGGCAATTCATAAAGCGGAAGTTATTCTGCTGTTGTGGGTATTGAACTCCTCCCAACCCTATTGCATAGGAATTATCGTCATACATGGTCAGGTTGCTAAATTCGCATTTTTCAAAGGTAAGATTCCTATCTCCTGTGAAAGACACCAACGGATCAGCCCAGACCGAAGCAGAGGTATATGTAGAAACCGCGTTTCTGAACTTACAGTTGGAGATCCTTCCAGACATACTGCCACCAATATATACCAGACCCATATCAGGTGTAACGATGTTCTCGATTATGACGTTATCCCACACGCTATCATAATCACTGCTCAAATATAGCCATATTGCAGATAGATCAACTGGGTTCACATTGGAAACATAAATTTGAGACAAATTCAAGCTCCCAAAGCTATTACCAAACACTGCGGTGTCGTTACTAGAATTGAGAGTTGAAATGGCCATATTGGACAATGATACTACGTTCTGGTAGTTAGACATAAACACATCATTGTGTGGATTCGTCCCTACAGTGATCAGTGGGTGCAGTTCTCCTACCACATCAGTATTGTCTATTCCGCTGCCCTGCACGATCACCCAGCTTTTCAGCGCTATGGGAAAAACCTGTGAGTTGGCGGTCCGGGAATAGGTGCCCGGCAGGAGATGCACCGTATTCTGGCTGAGGCTGTCCGCGGCGATCCGGTAGATGCCTTCATGGATGGTTTTCAGCGCCGTGGCGGGGCTCAGGCCGTCATTGGCGTCATCACCATCGGGGGACACGTAGAGGTCGCTGTCTATTTCCTGGTGGTGCGCGTTCAGGATGTCGAAGTGCATCTGATGATCCTGCAGACCTTCAGGAATGTAGATTGCGTAATAGGTGGTGGGAACCGCCACTGAAAAGGTGTCCAGATAAACATTCAGGTCGCTTATTGCGTGTTGCATATAGATATCCTGTCCCGCGCCAGAGCGGTTGTTGTAGATCGAACAGCGGTTCACTGGATCGAAGGTGATGTTATTCACATAGCCTGTGGGCGCGGAAGCGTAAATTCCCCCTCCCATATTTACTGCATAATTGCCGAATATTTCCACTCCTGACAATGTTACTGTAGATCCGCCTATATATATCCCTGCTCCATTTGAAGCTAGGCAATCTGTAATTTTACAATTAGTTACGTCAACCGATGACTGCCCTATTCCAATGCCATTACCTTTAGAGTTAACAATCGACAATCCCCTTATACGGATATTCTGCCGGTTCAAACCGACTAATATGACGGTGGATATCCTGTTCCCATCGATAATGGTGGAGTCTATATAGGCCTGTTCGTTTGTTATGGCTTCCAGACTGATCAGGCTGATATGATCCGTTGGTATTATCAAATTTTCGTAATACCTCCCCGGATAGGCTAGAACCGAATCTCCCTGGGCTGAGGCATCCAACGCGGCCTGGATGTTGGTAAAATCCCCGCTGCCGTCCAGCTTCACGGTATGGGTCAGGGAAAACCCCAGGCCTGGCAGCAGCAGGGCCAGGATCAGAATTGCATTCAAGCGCATTATATACCTCTTTTATAGCGGGGAGGGCTCGCGCCCTCCCCCATTACAGGTTATTTCATCAGGAGCATTCTCTTGCCCAAGGTTTTGCCTGGACTGCTCAAACGGTAGAAATAGATGCCGCTGGCGACGTTCTGTCCTGCTTTGTCAGTGCCGTTCCAGACAACGCTGTGGGATCCGGCATTCTGTTCCGCGTCGACCAGAGTTCTGACCAATTGACCCCTGACGTTGTAGATATCCAGGCGCACCTGTCCTGATGCCGGCAACTGGTAGGAGATCGTCGTGCTCGGATTGAAGGGATTGGGATAGTTCTGCCCCAGAGCGAGTTCGGGAGGTACCACATTATCCATATCCCGGGTTGTGATATTGATAGAGAAATAAGGATATCTCCCGTTGCCGTTTACGTACCGCGCGCAAAGCCGGCCGGGATCCATGCGGACTGTTTTCTTATCCTGCTGCTGGCTCTTGCCGTCGTTGTAATAGAAGACGAATTCCACCACGCCGTCGGTCAATTTTTCATCAATGCCGAGATAAGCGCTGATCTGCTCGATGTTGTCTTCGATCACGACTGCGCCCTTGCACACTCCGTCCAGGTACAGGCCAATTTCCTTCAGGCCGGTCATCAGGCTGTCCGGGATGCTCAAATACACAGGCACATAATCCTGTTTCTCGTCAAAGACGAAGTACTCCGGCAGTGCCTTTGTCTCGGGTGGGGTGGCATCGGCATTGTTCCACTGGAATGTATGGTCGTTGAGGGTGGTGACTATCACCATGTCGCCGTCGTTCAGCGTTGTCACTTTGCCGTGCAAGCCCCAGTAATCGCCGTCCTGGTCTGAACGGACCAGGCACCAGCTTTTGGTCCTGATCATGGTAATGTCGTCCCAGATAGAAGCGAAGACCTCATGCGGCCAGGTGGAGTCCGCCCTGAAGTAGCCCAGCCAGTTTTCCACTTCCCCGCCATAGATCGGGAATTGAGTGTCTGATGGCGTACGGAATCCGGTTTCTTTCAGAATGACGGTTGCGGGTGCTCTTTCCAGTAATTTTATCTTGTAGCCTTGGGGACTGGAGACAAAATGAGTAATTTTATTAGGCGTCCAATCTGAAAATTGCCAACGAATTCTAGACGGAAAAGCTCCTCCTACCATCCATACGATCCTATCGAGATAGCTAGGATGCAATTCGCAATTCTCATTAATATGCGTAAACAAAAGCTCCTTAAAAAACTCACACGCCACGAGGGCATTTTCGGTCACCGTGTTCAGAACCGGGAAACTTACCCAGTACCATTTCTCCCTGTCAGCCTGGGTTGTGAATTCATACTCCCAATATTCGTGCACGAGAGGCCTTGTGGCGCTAATATCCAGGGGCTCGCCATCCAGTTCTTTTCTTCCCAAACCCGTGTCTGTGAAATTTGCCTTGATGGCGGTAGAATCCTGGCTATGATCGATGACCGTATGTACCTGCGTAAGTTGACTGTCATCATCATGAGCCTTAGGTCTGAAAAAACGTTACGCAGCACTAGTGGAGAAGAACGCCAGTGTGAGGCAAGCTGCCAAAACTATCGCATAAATCGATTTTCTCATTTCTCCTACTATTTGGGGAAATAGCGTAAAATTATGTTCACTGCGATTCCCGGGTTGATAGCAGTACCATTCACTGTGTCTTGATCTCGTCTCCAAATCTGCAAGAGCGGATGTAAACCCCTTAATCTCATCTTTCGCCACCTGCTCCATTAAGTAATATAAGTAACTCGTCCCATCATTTTAACCTTAATTTCAAAGCCATTTTTGTCAAGTTTTTTTTGTTGAGTCCAAAATGCTGGTGTAAAATCCAACACTTGGGACTCAACATAATTCCGGGGTGGGCACCGGCGCTGCGAATAAAACATGATACCGAAATATGCAAAAACGTCCAATGATCGTTGCGATACAGACTAAAGCCAGTCCATAGCATCTCACAATCCCATAAACTTTTACGCCCACTGATGCAGCTGATGACCATTCGCATGTTTGGGTGTCACTTTATAAAAGGCCTTGCCGGAGAGAGTTCGCAGCTTAGTTTGTTTACATATCCCAGAAATAATCAAGGAGCGATATAAATGCCAGAATTACCAGAGGTCCAGACTGTATTGGACGGTGTGGCCAAGACATTGGAAGGAAAAGAGATCCGGGGCCTGGACTGTTTTTATCCGGGCACGGTGGTGCGCGACCCGGAACTGCCGGAAGATCCTTTTCCGCTCAAATTCAGAGGCCACGAGCGGCGCGGAAAATACATGATTCTGCACCTGAGCGGCGGAGTGAGCGTGATCATCCATCTGCGCATGACCGGCAAGCTGGTGACCGACAAAGCGATGCAGTCGGAATCCGTGCACGAACGCGCCTGCTTCATGCTTTCCGGCCATGAGAAGCTGCATTTCATAGACATCCGCACCTTTGGCAAGATAACCCTCTGCCGCAGCGAAAACCTCTCCAAATTCATGCCCGGCCTGGGTATCGAGCCTCTTTCCGCAGAGTTTGACGGGGCCCATCTGCAAAATATGCTCAAAGGCCGCAAAACCCCGATCAAGAACATTCTCATGGACCAAAGCAAGATCGCCGGGCTGGGCAATATCTACGCCTGCGAGATCCTCTACCGGGCAAAGATCAACCCCGAAAGCCCGGCCGGATCACTCTCTCTGCCCAAGCTGAAAAAACTCGCCCTGGAAACCAAAGCCGTCCTGAACGAGGCGATCGCGATGAACGGGACCTCCATTTCGGATTTCCGCCGCGTGGATGACAAGACCGGCCAGTTCCAGAACTTCCTGAGGGTCTATCAGAAAGAGCGCTGCCCCAAGGGCCACGAGATCCGCAAGATCAAGCAGGGCGGGCGCGGGACCTTCTATTGCCCGGTCTGCCAGAAATGAAAATCGGCTTGCCAAAGTTGAATCGGAGCGTATACTATAATAGTAGGAGATCAAAGTATGATAGTTTGTGATGCAAGGGAGTAAACGAATGCAAGCGTATAAGTTGAGAGAAAACATCTGGTGGGTGGGCGCAATTGATTGGGACCTGCGCAATTTCCACGGCTACCTCACCCAGAGGGGCTCCACCTACAATGCCTATCTGATAGTCGATGAGAAGGTTACGCTGATCGACAACGTCAAATACTACCTCTATGACGAGATGATCTCCCGGATCAGTTCCGTGATCGACCCCGCCAAGATCGACCTGATCGTCCAGAACCACGTGGAGATGGACCATTCCAGCGGCCTGCCCATGCTGATGAAGCTGATCCCCAACGTTCCGATCTACACCAACGCCAACGGCATCAAGGGCTTGAAGATGCACTATCGGCAGGATTGGAATTTCCAGGAAGTCAAAAGCGGAGACACGATCAATGTCGGCAAACGGGACCTGAGCTTCCTCACCACCCCGATGGTGCATTGGCCGGACAACCAGTTCACCTATTGCCCGCAGGAGAAGATACTTTTTTCCAATGACGGCTTCGGCCAGCACATTGCCTCCAGCGAGCGGCTGGTGAAGGATCTGCCGCTCAGCATGGTGCTGGAGGAGGCCAAAAAATACTACGCCAATATAGTGCTGCCCTATTCCAAGCAGGTGCAGAAGGTATTGGAAGCCGCCTCCGGGCTGGAATTTGAGATGATCGCCCCCAGCCACGGGCTGATCTGGACCGACTCCATTCCCGAGATCCTGGCAGCCTACACGAAATGGTCCCATAACGAAGCGGATCCCGGCCGGGCGCTGGTGATCTACGACACGATGTGGAAATCCACCCAACTGATCGCCCAGGCGATCGCGCAAGGCTTTGAAAACAAAGGGATACAGGCCAGGATGCTGAACCTGCAGGCCAACCACATTTCCGACATCATGACCGACATCATGGACGCCAAATACATCGCCGTGGGCTCGCCAACCATCAACAGCTCCATCCTGCCCACCGTGGCGGCTTTCATGTTCTATCTGAAAGGCCTTTCACCCAAGGACAGGATCGGCCTGGCCTTCGGCTCCTACGGCTGGGGTGGGCAGAGCGTTCCCATCCTGCAACATCTGTTGGGCGATCCCCAGGAATGCGGGTTTGAGATGCTGGAGCCCATCACGGTGCAGTACATCCCCTCCCCGGAGGCTTTGGCAGAGATCACACAAAATATTGAACAACAACTAAATAAACAATAGGAGACACAAAAATGATCAGCAAGAAACTGGAAAAAGCGATCAACGAACAGATCAACAAGGAACTCTTTTCCGAGTACCTTTACACTTCAATGCAGGCCTGGTTCGCCGGCCAGAACATGGACGGCATGGCCAACTGGATGCTTGCCCAGAGCCAGGAAGAGCATTTCCACGCCATGAAATTCTTCAACTATCTCATCGAACGGGGCGGAAAGGTCAAGCTGCTGGCCATCGATAAGCCGGAAACCGAATTTGGCACCCCGCTCAAGGCCTTTGCCTCGGCCCTCGAGCACGAACAGATCATCACCAAGAGCATCAATGAGCTGATGGACCTCGCCATCAAGGAAAACGACCACGCCAGCAGGAGCTTCCTGCAATGGTACGTGGACGAGCAAGTGGAGGAGGAATCCAATGTTGACAACGTGGTCCAGAAGCTGAAGATGATCGGCAACGACATGAACGGCATCTTCATGCTGGACAGGGAATTGGGCACGCGGGTCTACACCCCGGCACCAACCGCATAATCATCTCCCCAAAGCGGCGCGGCAACTTCAAACGAAGAGGCCGCGCTTTTTATTAGCTCACCATTTGTTGGTTTTCGTTGACAATTCTTCCCTTGCCATAGTTTTGAATCCATGAAAAAGGAAGCAAAACTCATTCTGGGCGGCGGCGCGGCCTACGGTTTGGCCCATATCGGCGTCCTTGAAGCGATAGCAGAGGAATACACGGTCACCGGGATCGTGGGAACCTCGATGGGGGCGATCGTGGGAGGCCTCTACGCCCAGGGCAAAACTCCGCGGGAGATTCTGGAACTGGCCCTGGACAGCAGATCCGCCCTGATCTTCAATCCGCTGGTGGTTCCGGCCTTGCCCAAGATCTTGTCCACCAATCTATTGAGCGGGCTGCACAGCCAACGTACCGTGCTGGGCTTATTCAACAAATGGACCGGCAAGGCCCTGATCGAAGAACTTCCCATACCCTTTGTGGCTGTGGCCTTCGACCTGAAGCAGAGCAAAACCGTCCTCATCGACAAAGGCCGGCTGGCGGACGCCATGCGCGCCTCGTCCTCTCTGCCCCTGGTCTTTCCGCCGCACCGAATGGGAAAATACCTGTTCATCGACGGAGGCATCGAGCATCCCCTGCCGCTCGCGTTCCAGTCCAGCGTTCCGGGGGATATCACCATCGCGGTCAACGTTTTGCCGCGGGTTTCGACGCACGCGGAGAAGATCGTTCTGGGCGGGGAAGGGGATAAGGAACGCCTTTGGCCGCACCAAGTGGTGATCCAATCCGTATTGCAAAACCAGGGTTACGTGGCCATCCAGGCGATGCTGCAAAACCCGCCCGACCTCTTTATCGACGCCCATGACCCGGACAAAAAGATGTTTGACCTGTTCGAAGCCAGAGATTTCTACCAATACGGTTACAAGGCTGCCCGCGCCAGCCTGGAGCATTTTTCCGAACCCAGTTTCATGGAACATCTGATCAAAGGCTACCAGGGTTTGATCTCACGCTTCGGGAGAAACGAAAAAAACCCCCACCATGAGCAATAGGCATCGTCTGTCCCTGCTCGCAATGGCTTGCCTGGCGGCGCTAAGCAATCTTGGCGCGCAGGATGGCCAGGTATCCGTAAACAACTCTTTTACGGCCCAAAACCACGTTTTTCTGGCCTCAGAGCTGCCCGACGCGGAGATATCCGTGAGCTGGAAACCGGAGCTGTTCGGCGAATACTTCATCTCGCCCGCGATCAGGCTGTCCGCGGACCTGAGCATGACCAACCACCTCAACCTGCTTTTTGACGGTGATGGATCCGGCCAGGAACTGGACTTCAGCATGTATCGGGCCTGGCTGGCTGCCTCATATCGGAACACTGAGCTGAAAGGCGGCCTGCAGCATATCCGGATGGGCGTGGCGCAGGTCCTCCGGCCTCTGATGTGGTTCGACCGCATCGTTCCGGGCGCAATGCTGCAGGAAACCAAAGGGGTGCAAGCGCTCACCCTCACGCACTTTTTCCCCGATCCGGAACTGCGCCTGTGGCTGCTGCGGGGCAACGGAGAGGCCAAGGGCGCGGAACTGCTTCCCTCGCAGCAGGATAGTTGGGAATTCGGCGGACGGATCGGAGCCATGACCGCACTGGGGGAAACCGGCCTGAGTTATCATCAGCGGGTGATATCCCATCCTCAGACCTCGGCGGGTGTGACGGAATACCGGATTGGCTTTGACCAGCGCGTGGACGGTTTCATGGGCGGCTGGCTGGAAGCCGCGGCGAACCTGCTCGAGAATGGAGTATCCGTGGCAACTCCTTACGGGAGCTACGCTTATCCCAGACAGATAGTTTCCCTAACCCTGGGCGGGGATTACACCATCGAGGTTGGCAACGGATTATATCTCTTGCTGGAACAAAACATGCAGTTACAAGGTTTGGAGCCGGTAAAAGATACAGACGCGCGATTTAACGGAGCCCTGCTGATGACTTATCCCCTGGGCCTTTTGGACGGCCTGCAAATGCTGGCCAGCTATGACTATAATGAACGGCGCGGCTTCGGAGCGATCTCCTGGCGCAGGACATACGACTATCTGAGCTGGGAACTCTCGCTGGGCCTGGATAGCGGCTATCCGGCCCATTTAAGCAGAATGCCGTCGCTGAACTTGGTACTAAACTATGACATATAGAGGATTTATGGAACAGGAAATAGTCCGCATCACCCAAATGGGTAAAGCTTTTCCCACGGGCGAAGGTCAGTTTTGGGCGCTCACGGACATCGATCTGAGCATCAGGAAAGGTGAGTTCGTCGGCTTTGTGGGACCCAGCGGAAGCGGCAAGACGACGATGCTCAACGTGATCGGCTCGCTGGACAGCCCCACCACCGGGGAGGTCGAGGTTCTGGGCTTCAAGGTGAGCAAGCTTCCCCAGAAGGAATCCAGCGAACTGCGCAGCAAGCATATCGGCTTCATTTTCCAGACCTACAATCTGCTGCCGGTTTACAACGTCTTTGAAAACGTGGAATTCCCCCTCCTGCTGCTGAAAATGGGCACGGAGCAACGCCGCAAGGCAGTCATGGACGCCCTTCAGTGGGTGGGCCTGACGGACAAGGTGAAGTCCCGCCCCGCCAAGCTTTCTGGCGGAGAGTGCCAGAGGGTGGCGATCGCCAGGGCGATGGTGAAAAAACCAGAGCTCGTCCTCGCGGATGAACCGACTGCCAACCTGGACACGGACAACTCCCACAACATCCTCGATACCATGCAAAAGCTGAACGAGGAGTTGGGAACCTCCTTCATTTTCAGCACCCACGACTACAAAGTTATCCAATACCTGAAGCGGATCGTTAAACTGGTCGACGGCAAGGTGACAAGCGATGATCTTCAAACTGGCGCTTAGAAACATCGTCGGCAACGGCTGGCGCAGTCTGATCAGCATGGTGGTGATCGCCATCATCTTCATCGGAATGATCTGGATGGAGGCGATGTACCATAGCTGGATCGCGCTGGCCAAGACCCAGCAAAAGGAATGGGAATTCGCTTCCGGCATGCTGCGCGTTGATGAATACGATCCCTACGACGCCTTTACCTGGGAGGACAGCCACGCGCCGATCGGGCCTGAACTCCAAAGCGCCGTGGAACTGGGAAAGGCTGTTCCCATGCTGCTTTCGCCGGCTGTGATCTATCCCCATCAACGGCAGTTGTCCACCCTCGTCAAGGGCATCCCTCACGATCAGCATGTGCTTGAATTTCCCACCCAAAAGCTGGCCGGAAGGGTGGAAGGCTATATTCCCTGCGTGATCGGGGCTATGATGGCCAAGACGACGCGCCTGGAGGAGGGCGACGTCTTCACGCTGCGCGTGAAGGACAGCCACGGTGCCTTCAACACCCTGGACCTGAAACTCGTGGAGATCATGCGGATCCCCGTGCCCAACCTCGATATTAACACGATCTGGATGGACCTCGATGCCCTGAGAGAGTTGAAGCAGCTGCCAGGCAGCGCCACCACCGTCGTCTTCCAGGACGCGGAACTGGCCACCCTGGACGTGGAAGGTTTCCGGCAGATCACCGAAAAAGAGTACTTTTCCTACCTGGATGAGATCATGGAGACGGAGAACTTCTCCAAATACATGATCTACGGGCTGATCATGTTCCTGGCCATGATCGCGATCTTTGATACCCAGGCCCTGGCCCTCTTCAAGCGGCGCAAGGAGATCGGCACCTTTTCCGCCCTGGGCATGACCAAGCGACGGATCATCTGGCTGTTCACCGTCGAAGGCGCTCTCTACTGCGTGTTCGGCATAATCCTGGGCGCGCTGCTGGGGCTTCCCCTGTTCAGCTATTTCGCCGTGCGCGGCTATGTGATGCCCGAGGGCTATGAAGATTTTGGTATCGCCGGTTTCACGTACGCGATCAAGTTTGAATATCCCCCCGGGATCATCCTCAGCGTGGTCTTCTGGCTGCTCCTGATCACCCTTGTGGTGAGCTGGTTCGCCGCCCGCAGGATCTCCGGGCTGAAAGTGACAGAAGTGCTCAAAGGGAAGTGACGCCATGCTGAAATTTCTGATCAAAGGCATTTTTCGCGACCGCCACCGCTATCTTTTTCCGCTGATCTTGGTTGCCGTCGGGATCGCGATACTGGTTTTCATGCTGTCTTTCGTGACTGGCTATATCGACAGCTTTTTGGAGCACAACGCGAATTACCAGACCGGCCACCTGAAGGTGGTGACCCGTTCCTACGCGGACATGATCAACCTCAAGCCGATGGATTCCGCCCTGTTGGACATCGAACCGGAACTGGAGGAATGGAAACGGGCCTATCCCCAGTTGGATTGGGTGAAGCGGGTGACTTTCGGGGCTTTGCTGGACGTGCCTGATTCCACAGGATTGACGCGGGAGCAGGGTGACGTCGCGGGTTTCGCGATCGACATCCTGAATTCGCCTGACGAGGTCCAGCGCCTGAAGCTGAAGAGCTCTCTGGTCGTGGGCAGGGTGCCCTCCGCGGCGGGGGAGATCCTGATCAGCCACAAGGCTTTTGAACAGCTCGGTCTGGAACTGGGGGACACCGTCACCCTGATCGGTTCAACTGTTTACGGCGCCATGGCGA
>JAHYIU010000064.1 GCA_019429425.1 Candidatus Syntrophosphaera sp. | reverse complement strand
AAATGTCCGCATTATTTCCATAGACGGCAAGTTCGACGATTGCCAGGCTTTGGTCAAACGCGCCTTCAATGATCCGGAACTGGATTATCTGAAGCTCTCCTCAGCCAATTCCATCAACATCGGACGCCTCATACCCCAGACGGTTTATTACTTCTACGCCTATTCACGATTGGCCCGGCCGGGGGAAAAGATCGTGTTCAGCGTACCCTCTGGCAATTTCGGAGACTTGATGGGCGGCCTGATCGCATCCCGCATGGGCCTGCCTGTCCATCGCTTCGTGGTGGCAACCAACGAGAACGACGAATTCCCCATCTTCATGGACACCGGAATGTATAAGGTCATCGCCCCCTCCCGCAACTGCATTTCCAGCGCCATGAACGTCGGCCATCCCAGCAATGTGGCCCGCCTCATCGCCCTCTACGGCGGGCAGATGGACGAAAAGGGAATGATCCATAAACAACCCGACCAGGCTTGGTTGCACAGGGATCTCTTCGCGATCAGCATAAACGACCGGGAGACAGAGGCCACCATTGTAAACACTTGGGAAAAACACAGGGTGCTGCTCGAGCCTCACGGAGCCGTGGGTTGGGCCGGTTTGCAGCGCTATCTGGAAGCCCATCCGGAGGACGCAGACAAGGTTTGCGTGTCCCTGGAAACAGCCCATCCGGCCAAGTTTCCGGAAAAGATCCGCGAACTGCTGGACCTCGATCCTGAGCTTCCGCCCTCTTTACAGGGGCTGGATGATAAACCGGAAACCATTGTTCCGCTTGAATTTGCATATAGCGTATTCAAGCAATACTTGCAAGACAACCACTAAAGCATATGAAATACATGATCATACTTGGTGACGGCATGGCGGACTATCTGCTGGAGGAACTGGGTGGCAAAACACCGCTGATGGCCGCTCAGAAGCCGAACATGGACCGCCTGGCCAAACTCGGCCGGAGCGGAATTCTCAGCACCGTGCCCCCGGACATGCCAGCCGGCTCCGAAGTGGCGAACCTGTCAGTCTTGGGCTATGACGTGCGTGAAGTTTATCAGGGCCGTGGTGTTTTGGAAGGCGCCGCCATGGGCGTGGTCATTGGCGATGCTGATCTGGCCATGCGCTGCAACCTGCTTTGCCTGGAGGACGCAAAGATCAAGAACCATTCGGCTGGCCATATCAGCACCCCCGAAGCCAGGCTGCTTATCGAACACCTGAACGCCGAACTGGGCAGCGAGATTGTCACTTTTCACCCCGGAGTCAGCTATCGCCACCTATTGGTGCTCAAGAACGGCGATCCCGCGATCAGCCTGACTCCGCCCCATGACGTTCCGGGCTCGCCCTGGCGAGATGTTCTTCCGGTTGCGACCTCAGCTTCCGGAATCGAGACAGCGTCACTGCTCACCGATCTGATCATCCGTTCCCAAGCTCTGCTGAAAGATCATCCAGTAAATCTGGCCCGCAAAGCCGCCGGAAAGGACCCTGCCAATTCGGCCTGGTTCTGGTCGGCGGGAAAAAAACCCCGCATGCGGACCTATCAGGAGCTGTTTGGCAAAACCGGAGCCGTGATCTCCGCGGTCGATCTGCTCCACGGGATCGGGGTCTATGCCGGATTCCGGGTCATCCACGTTGAGGGAGCCACGGGGCTTTACGACACCAATTACGAAGGCAAGGTGGCCGCCGCCTTGGAGGCGATCCGCGAGGTGGACATGGTGTATCTGCATATCGAGGCCGCGGACGAGGCAGGCCACGAAGGCAACGCCTCCCTCAAAACCAAATGCATCGAAGCCATCGATGCCCGTGTGGTCGGTCCCATCATGTCCGCACTTCAAAACTTTGCCGAACCGGTGGCCATTGCCCTGTTACCCGATCATCCGACCCCCGTATCAACCCGCGGCCACGTCCACGATCCGGTTCCCTTCGTGATCTACAAACCCGGAGAGGGGCCTGATTCCGTTGACCGCTACGATGAGGAGAGCGCCAAAGCCGGATCCCATGGGTATCTGGAAAACGGCGAATTCATCCGAACCCTGTTTGCCTGAGACCAAATAGACCCTATAAACAACGAGGAAGGTATGCCATGAGAAATGTGGCCTTCATGATTTCCTGTTGCGCGCTGCTGGCCGTTTGCGGTGGCCTCGGCGCGCTGCATTTCGCCCGCTGGAGCACATCCATGGGCAGTTTCACCGCCGAGATCTATGAGCAGCAGACTCCGATCACGGGCAACAATTTCCTGGATCTGGCCAACAGCGGATTTTACAACGACCTGATCTTCCACCGCGTGGTGGCGGGCTTCGTGATCCAGGACGGATGCCCATACGGAACCGGTTACGGCGGCCCCGGCTACACCATTCCCCTGGAGATCTATCCGGGGTTTCATCACGACCAGGCCGGTATTCTGGCCATGGCCCGTTCCGCAGATCCAAATTCCGCCGGCTCCCAATACTACATCACCCTGGCCCCGGCGCCCCATCTGGACGGAAATTACGCCATCTTCGGCAAGGTGTTGCAGGGCCTGGACGTGGTTTTGGACATCGGACTTGTGCCCGTGGATGCCAACGACCGGCCCATCACGCCGGTCACCATCGACACTCTGCGCGTATTGGACCTTTCCATCGGAACCACCACACCGCCTGATTCCACACTGTATTACTGCGCTGAAGGCCATCCGCAGATGTTCATCGTGGAAGCCTCATCCCAAAACCACATCATCACTTACGAGTGGTTTGTGAACGACGTCCCTCAACCCGGCAGCACGGATTTCATCTTTGAGACCACTTTCTCCGACGGCGCCTACACCGTAACCTGCAGGGTCAGCAACGCGGAATGGAGCCATGACGTTGTTTGGGATGTCTGGGTGGAGGGTTTGGCTGTTGACGACCCCATCCCGCCAGCGGCCGGCACATTGGAGATCTCCCCCAATCCCTTTAAGGAGGGGACCTTTGTCAGGCTGAACTCCAATTCCCCGGAGCTCTTCTCCCTCGGAGTTTACGACCTTCGGGGCAGACTTGTCCGCGGCGCTCCGGAAGACTTGAAACACGGCGGCGTCTGGTTCTGGGACAGCCGGAACGAGCAGGGAAAGCGGGTTCCCGCGGGAGTGTACATCATCCGCGCCAGTTCCGCCAGCCACCAGGTCGTCAGGAGATGCGCGGTCTATTGAGCACACTTTAAGAAAGAGCCCCTTTTCCGCCCTCAGCGCTGGAACTTACGCCGGTCCTACATTCGCCCTACACACTCCGAATAAAGTACGGGATGTGTAGGGCGAGAGTTCAACCGGCATAGCTTGAGCGAAAGAGGGCTTTATCTGCCGATGGCGGTCCCGGAGGCAAGTTCCTTGCGGACAGATTCGTCTTTCAGATTTCCCCGGACGATGATCTTCGCGTTCTCCATCAGGGTGACCTTCCCTTTCAGAAGCAGCCTGCTTTTGGGTCCCACTGTCAGCGTCGTCCCGGGCATCAGGATGAGGTGGGAATTCTTGTCCAGAGTGACCCTGGCGCATTTCTGCAGCGTCACGTCACCACTGACGACCGTTGTCCCATCGATCTTGTGTCTGCCCTTGGTTTGCGGGGGCAAAGTCCCAAAAAGCTGGAGCAGCCTGCCTTCCCCGGCTGGCAATGAGATCTCGGCGCTCTTCCCGGCGGTGGGATAGTACACTTTGGCATAGGGGTCGTAGAGCAGCAGATTCTTGCCGAATCTGCGCGTGGCCGCTGAACTGAAGGTCAATCTCAGAACCTGGGGACCGGCTTCGGGAAAATACTTATCGTATTCGGCGTCGGGGACGTAACGGGCCTCGGTAATAATGTCCGGGGCGAAATAATTCCCCCTGCGGTTAACAATCATATATTGGGGATTTCCTTCGGAGTCCCGATAATAGGCGCATTGGACGTAGCCTTCGTAGTCGCCCTCTCCTGATGGCAACACCAGCAAAGAACCGAGCAGGGCTTGCTTTTTCCCTCTGTCGCCGCCCACTGAGGTGGTCCCGATCGATTCTGAGCCCAGCCAATCCAGATTCAGCAGGATCAGGCCGTATTCCTTCACCCGGGGATTGGTGGAACTCACGGCCGGCCAGATGACCGGGTCCGGGCTCGGATAGGGATAGTTCTTGCTTCCAGTCTGGGAATTGGTGATCACGTGATGCCCGTATCCCTCGCTAGTTTGGACACTCCTCAGGCTGTAGTGGAGGATGCCGTCCGGTCCGAAGCAGAGAGGCAGGTAGAGCAGGGCCTTTTGCGTTGCCAGCGGCGGTTTTTGCCAGAGATTCCACTGCTGGCGGCTGTCCCGTTTGGCCCAGCCGCCCAAAACCTGGACGATCGGATAGAATTTCCTGCCTTGCTCCGCATCGCGGTAGAGCTTGCTTTCGCGGTAGGTCCTGATCAGGGTGGCGTCCAGCACGTCCTGGATGAAGCGGCCATCGTCCCTGGGGCCTGGAGACCAGTCCAGATCAGGGGTCAGGGGATAAATGTCCGGGGCGATGATCCTGGGCCGGGCCAGCTTGCGGAAGGCGTCGACATGGTCGTAGCGGATGCCTCTCTGCTTGTCCAGCACGAAGTTCTTGTGCTGATGGTCATAGACGGCGGTGAAATATTCGATCCCGTCCTCCGCGGCGGCTTCCTGGATCAGGCGGAAACTGTCGAACTGGCCCAGCAGCGGTTCGTCGAAGGAGTAAAAGGCTTTCACGTTGCCTTCGCTCTGGGCGATCACGCTGCGCATGCGGCGGCGGATGCCGTCATTCCAGAAATCGCTGTCCGAGCGCAGGTCGTGGTGAATCTGGTCTTCGATCTCCACATAATCGAGCTCCACGTTGCAGTTGCCATACCACCAGACCCGCGGATTAAGATTGACGAGGCGGATCCTGTCGCGGGAATCGGGAGTCGAGGGATTGAGGTCGTGATCGAAGGTCAGAAGCCTGGCGTCCAGCAGATCGGCATAAGAAACCCGGATCCAGAGGTCCTGGTAAACGCCGGGATCATCCATCCCCGCTAGATCTCCGGCCCTGAGGATGGTTTCCGGGGCCTTTCCTTCCTTGCCGATGTGGTCAAGGACCTGCGGTTGGCTGGCAAAGCCAGAACCGGCAAACTCATATCCGGCCAGATAGAAGCGCAGCAGCGGATCTTCGGGTTTCAATCCCTTTTGGACATCGGTGACCCTGAAGCGGAATTTCACCCAGATGTGGTCCTGCGCCAGCAGGGAAGGGTCGTTCTGGAACAGCATGAATTCAGCCCCGAAACGGACATGGAAGCCGTTCCGGTTGGGCCAGCGATAGCGCAGGTCCGTTAACAGATAGCCTTTGTTGTCGCGGCCCGTCCTGGCCTGCCAACTCCAGCCGTTGGACGAGCCGGCTGAGCGTAGCGGATTCCCAACCCGCGGCTGGTTTTTCTCGCTGCGGGCTGCGTACCAGAACTGGTTGTTGAACCTGTCGCCCGGCCGCAGCTCAGCTTCGCTGGCGTATTCGGCCTCGAACCGCGCGTAATTGGAAATCGCCAGCGTGTGGGAGGCAAAGCGGTGTTCATGGGCCAGGGATTTGTTCCAGGCAAAATCGTTGATTATGGCGTCCAGGCCATATTTATCCATGATCTGAAACAAGCCGGGCAATCCGGTGTCGTCCGAGCGTGTCTTGATCGTAGTGGCGTTGTAGCCCAGGCTGTGCATGATGCTGCAGAGCGTGTCGCGGAGGGCGCGGTCTTCCTGGGTGCTGTTGTTGATCGAAGAATAGACCCCCAGCATGAATCCATCTGAGTGTTTGGCCGCCAGAGGGGCCGCTCCCAGCCAAAAAGCCAGCAGGACCGTTAAAGCAAGGTATGCTCTTGTCATGATCTCTCCCCTGTGTCTGATAAAACTTTTACTATGCGGAGCTTGGAACGTTTCTCAAGCCTGCCCCTTGCTCCGGAAAGAGTTGATTCAATTTTGCCAAACTCAATGCCTGTGCAGTTGCTGCCTGGCCTTGGCCAGCACCTGCGCAAGAGTTTCCCGCACTTCCAGCCAGTCCCCCTTATCCGGAACCAGGTGTTTCAGCATTTTGCCCCCGGTCTGTTTCTGCTCCCAGGCAATGATCAAAATGAACCACAGCAGGTAGGAAACGCTGGTGGTGAGCGCGGCCCCTTTGATCCCCCAAAGCGGTATCAGCAGGAGATTCAGCCCGATATTGACGGCCAGGGCGAGGCCGGCGATGACGATGGTGATGACCGGGAAGCCCTTGCTGTTCAGATAGTTGTTGAACAGGGAACCGAAACTGAGCCCGTAGCTGGCCGGGATCAGCCACAAATAAACCGGATAGGCGGGCACGAATTCAGCGCCGTAGAGGATCGCCAGCACAAACCTGCCCAGCATAAGGAAGCCCAGATTGGCAGCGGTTAAAAACACAAAGAAAAGCAGCAGCATCTTGCGCATCACGATCCATTTGCCAAGGTCGTCCGCGGTGTCCGAAAGCTTTACGAGCAGCATGCCGCCCACCACATTTGAGGCCGCCTGGAGCAGATCCACCACATGCGCGCTGATGGAGTAGATCCCCACCTGGCTGAAATCCAGGAAGTATCTGATGAGCAGGATATCCGCGCGGATCATCAAAGAAATGAGCAGGGCGGATATGAACACCCTGATCCCGAATTTATAGGAGGAAAACACATAGCCCAGATCAAGCTTGCGGAATGAGAGATCCCAATGATGCCTGCACATGAAGAACATGATGCTCGCAGAAAGCCCGATCAATACAGCCCCCAATACCCAGGCCAGGCGGTCCGCGCCGCGCAGGAGCAAATATCCCAATAAGATGAGTAGCAGGAAGGTGGCGGAATTGATCAGCTGCCCGATGGAATGAAGCCAGATCTTATCCAATCCAAGATACAGGCTTTGCATCTGCATGAAGAATTTCCTCAATGTGACCAGCGCCACAAAGGCCAGCATGTACACAGGATTGAAATCAAAACCCAATGCCCGGCTCCAGAAATTGATCAGTATTAGCCCGATGGCACAGAGCAGAATTGTCTCGGCCAGGAACGTGAGCACGCTCCAGCCAAAGAGGTTGTTGACCTTGCCGGGTGATTTGCGGATCAGGTATGGGTAGCTGTGATATAGCCCCAAATCCAGCACCATCCAGATGAAACTCCCCATCGTGACGAGATAGCTGTATTGCCCTTTGAGCTCCACGCCCAGGTAGCGGGCGCTGATCCAACTGCTGAAAAAGGCGAGGATCATGATGATGAGCCTGGCGCTTCCGCCCATCATGATGTTCTTTTTCAAGTTGATTGAGCTCACCGGTCCTCAGGCTCCGGAAGCAATGCGTGGATCAGCTCTGTCATGGACGCTTGCAGCCGTTCGAGGGAATATTCGCTTTGAACCCTGGCCAAAGCTGCATCCGCCATCCGGAGGCATTTCTCAGGTTCGTTCAGGGCAGCGGAAACCGCGGCGCAGAAACCCGCGATATCGCCAGCATTGAGCAAAGTCCCGCTCACGCCGTCCTCGATCAGATCGGGTATTCCGCCCACCCGGCTGGCGATGACGGGCACCCCGTTGGCCATAGCTTCGATGACCGCGACTGGCGTTCCCTCATTTCTGGAGGTCAGCAGCAAGATGTCCAGGTCCGCGTAAAGCGGCCGCAGGTCCTGGATGAATCCGCTGAAAATGATATTTTCCTGCTGCCCCAGTTCCCGCACCCTGGCCTTCAGGTCTTCCTTCTGCTCGCCGTCGCCGGCGAACACGAAAATCACGTCCTTGTGGATGGCCAGGATGGCTGAGGCAATCTCCAGGAACAGAAAGGGGTCCTTGATCGCGGTGAGGCGGCCGACAAAGGCTGCCAGCCTGTATCGAGCGGGGATCCCGAATTCTTTTTTGAACTCCCCCCGGACGCTTTCAGAGTGGGTGATCCGGGCCAAATCCACTCCCCTGGGGATCACTCTGATCTTGGTTTCCGGGGCGATCCTGTATTTAAGCAGCTCCGCCTTCTGCTGTCCGCTGATGGAGATGATGCCTTGGGAAACGCGAGCCATGAGGCGTTCCAGGACCACGGAAAACCAACTCAACAGAGGACTGAAATAGCCGCTGAAATTATTCCCGTGGAAAGTGTGCAGGATCACGGGGACCCTTGCCAGCCAGGCCGCGAGCCGTCCAAGCTGTCCGGCTTTCGCGGTGTGGGTGTGGACAATGTCCGGTTTGATTTTCCTGATAACGCGCCAAAGCTGCCAAACCACGCTCAGATCGGCCAGGGGGCTCACGGAACGGCCCATCGCGGGGATGTTGACCAGCTCCAGGTCATAGTTTTGCGCCAGATAGAGCATGTCCTGCTCGTTGCCTTCCACGTTCCCGTAGATCAGGGTGGTGCTGTAATCCCCGTTGTTGAACATGTCGGCCAGTTCCATCACGTGGATGGCCGGCCCGCCGATGTTCAGCCGGGTGATGATCCGGACGATCTTAATCCTGGGCATGGCCGGTCATTTCCCTGATGGTGGCGACCACTTCTTCGGTCGTGATGGCCTTGATGCAGCGGTAATCATATTTACAGCCGCGCTGGTCGCAGCCGCTGCAGGGGAAAACATAGCCTAAAGATCGCGAATTCTCACCCAGGGGGCCGCTGATCCTGGAAAGATATGGACCCATCAGACCCAGGGTGGGCACCCCGCTCAGGGCGGCGATGTGCATGGGCCCGGAATCGTTTCCTATGAATAGCTTTGCCCGGGCGATCAAATCCTGGCTTTGAACCAGGGATAGCTTGCCCGCCATGTCGATGGTCCCGGGTGAGCTGGCCAGGCTTAAGATGGCGGCATTTACCTTGGCATCCAGGCTATCACCGATCAGATACACTTTCCCGCAGATTCCGGATTCGAGGAGGTGGTTGATGATCTCCGCGTATTGCCCTGGCGGCCAGCGCTTTCCCACAAACTCCCCTCCGGCGTGGATCACGGCATGATCTTCGGCTATCTTCATTCGGGAGATATCCGCATCCCCGGCTTTGAACGGCCGGATGCCCAGGCTTTCGCTGATCAGGGCCGGCCTTTCGCTCAGGTGGCAGGAGCGCATGTCGATCCAGGATTCCTCAACTTCCCTGCCCACGGCTTCAAGCTTGAACCGGTTCAGAAAGTGGTTGCTGAAACTGAGGTCGTTGATGTAGCCCAAAACCGCCCTGGCATTGCTAAGCAGCGCCAGGACCGAGTTTCTCAGCAGCCAGCCCGGGAGGATGATCAGATCAGGCTGCAGTTTGCGGATCTGCCTGAGTGTTGCCCGATAACCGGTGTGGGCGATATACTCGTCAAACCGGAAGTATTTCTGTTGCAGATCGATAAATCCGGCTGGCAGGCAGGCGCTGATCACCGCATCGGGAAAGCGTTCCCTCAACTGGCGGAAAAAGAAGGACGCGCAAAGGATATCCCCCAATCCCGAGAGATACAAAACGCAGATCCTGCGGGGCTCGCTTCCGCTTATCGGCTGGCTTGCCTTTCTGAACCTATAGAGCAACCACGCGGCATACATGAGCGCGATCTTGAGTATGTTGCGCAGTTTAATCATAAAGCCCGATCAGTTGCCGGCAAAGTCTTTCCCGGTCAAATCTGGAAACCACGTCCCGCCTGGGAACATATTTCCCGGGATTTTCCCTCAGCCTGTTCAAAGCCGCCAGAATGCCGTTCGGATCGCCGGCATAAACATATTCACCCGCCCCGCTTTCCTCGATCACGTCTTTTACGATGCAGCTTTGGGGCCCCACGGTCAACAGCGGGCGGCCTGCGCGAAGCAGCTCGAACAGCTTGCCGGGAAAAAACTCGCGCGAGTATTTGTCGTCGTTGATCATCAGAAGCACAATGTCCGCGCCCAGAACATATTCCAGTGCCACCCGATGATCCATGTAACCGCGATGGTCATAAAAACCATAACCCCGCTTTCGTATCAGGTCCTCCACCTCAGGGCTGATGCTGCCAATGTGGAGATACTGGAATTCCTGCCAATCCAGTTTTTTGATCACCTCCAGAACAGGCATGACGTTTGGCCTGAAAGGATTGTAGAGCTTGCCCATGAAGAGGATCGTGAACTTGTCGAACGACCTTGGCTCAAGGGCCTGGAAATCATCCTCGTCATAGCCGTTGGTGATGGTGCTGGATTTGGCCTCCAGCCAGGGATAATGCTGAATATAGGTCCGGCGGACGGCTTCCGTGGTGAACAGGGCCATGTCGCAGGTTTTGAGCACAAGCTCATCCAGTTTCCTGATGGCCCTCATCCTGAACGCGGGGAGTTTTTCCGCCATCAAAGGCTCGAACTGCCAGGCGTCGCGGTAATCGGCCACCCAGAAGATCCTGTCCTTGAATCTGCGTTTGAGCAATATCCCCGCCAGAAAGGCGGAGTAGGGATAAGCGGTTATGTAGACATTTCTGATCTTGTGTATCTTTATTATTTGGCAGGCTTTTAGATAGGCAAATGGAAACCAGCCTATCTGCTTGTCAAGCGGAAATAACACGTGGTTAATGAGTTGCAGAAATCTCGAAAGCAGGGCCCGGGGCTTGAAAGCTCCTCTTACCCCGGCAAAGCGCAGTTCGGCAACCCGGTCCACGCTCCGGCCTCCAAAACCAAGGCTGCCCGTCTTATGGATCCTGGCGGAAGGGGGTATCTCCCCGCACAAACTGTGGTCCAGAATCGTTTTGGTGGGCTTTTTGGGGGTAACCACAAAGGTTTTCCAGCCCGCCCTGTCCAGGTATTTGAGGAATTTAAGCGGTCGCTGCACCCCGCTTTCCGCGGTGGGCGGAAACTCATTGACCAGCATCAGGAGCTCAGGCTTCATAGCGTTCCCTCAGTTTGGCGATCAGGGCATCCATCCCATAATCCCTTTGCGCCAGTTCCCTGCCTTTCCGGGCGATCTCTTGGGCCTCCTCAGGATGCTGACGCAGCCAGAGCAGCGCCTTTTCCAGCTCAGGCAGGCTTTGGGGCGGCGTCAAAACCCCCGTGCTGCCGTCTTCCACGATCCCGTCGATGCCCTGGCCTTTCACCCCCACGATCGGGATCCCCGCGGACATGGCTTCAAGATAGACCACGCCGAAGGACTCGCGGTAACTGGGAAGTGCAAAGGTGTCGAAAAACCCGTACAAGTTCCGGACCAGCGGATTGTCCAGAGCGCCGGTCACACGCACAGAACCGCTCAAGCCCAGTTGTTCAACAAGCCTTGCCAGAGCTGCCTTTTCCCTGCCCTCTCCGACGATCATCACCTGAAGGTCGTGCCCCTGCCTGATCAATCCGGCGGCGGCTTTGATCAGCAGGTCAAATCCCTTGCTTTCAACCAGCCGGCCCACGCTGATGATCTTAAAGCTGCCGGGGTGGAGCCAGTCCACGAGTTCCCGGGGCACCTCGCGATCCGGGATTGCCGTGACCGCGTTGCCGATGTTGGAACTGCGGGAGAGCGGCACATACTTGCCCAGGCGCTGGCGCAGTCCCTCATTGACGCAAAACACGTGGTCCCAGCCCCGGTAGGCGGATCCCAGCGCCAGCCGGTAAAACACGGCGTGCAGGGGTGTTTCGGCCATCTCTGGCAGGGTCTTGACGGCATGGACGCTGAGGAACTTCCGGCCGGGTAACTTCCTCAGGGCCCTGCTCAGGCAAAAAAGCTCCGGAAGGTGGCGGCAATCATGCACATGGATGAGGTCGGGCTCCCATTCCCGGATCACCTTGCGTATCGCCGGCAGGGCATGGCGCCGGTAGTTCAAGGCGTTGAGCGGGAAAAACACCCGTACCGGCCAATCTATGCTCACCAGCTCATAATTTTGTTCCCGGCTCGCAACAACTTTGTGTTCCGCCGGGAAAAATGTGGCCACGACCTTGACCTCATACCAGTTTGCCAGATGTTCCGCCTGCATCTGGACAAAGGTCCCGGACGCGGTTTTGGCCTCGTGCGGATACATATCCGTGATAATCAGCAGTTTCTTCATTTATCCTCTTGCATGGTTTCAAAGCGGCCGGCGGGGCGGTTTTTGTCAATAACTCTTTTCCGCCGCCAGCCTCCGCGCCGGAATAAATAGCTTTACAAAAATCAGCCCCGCCAATTATGGTGTATGCTATTGAACATCAGCAGCGGGCGGAAATTCGCCACGCCAATATCAACATTCGCAAAGTGGAGCAGTTAATGGATAAAATCAGATTGGGCCTGATCGGTTGCGGAAGGATCTCCAAGAACCACTTCGACGCTGTGTCGCAGATCCCGGAAGCGGAATTTGTGGCGGTGGCGGACCTCATCCCGGAGAAAGCGCAGACTGTGGCGGAAACCTACGGCATCAAAAGCGTCTACACCGATTATCTGGAAATGCTGGAGAAAGAGCAGTTGGACGCGGTGAGCATCTGCACCCCCAGCGGCCTGCATCCGCAGATGGGGATCGAGGTGGCCAAACGCAAGAAGCACGTCATCACCGAAAAGCCGATGGCCATCAACGTCGAATCCGCGGACAAGCTGATCCACGCCTGCGACGCCAACAAGGTCAAGCTCTTCGTGGTGAAGCAGAACCGCCTCAACAGCACCATGCAGCTGCTCAAGCACGCCATCCAAAAAGGCCGTTTCGGCAGGATCTACATCGCCCAGTCAAATGTTTTCTGGCAGCGCCCCCAAGCCTATTACGACGCCGAAAAGTGGCGCGGGACCTGGGAATTCGACGGCGGGGCCTTCATGAACCAGGCCAGCCATTATGTGGACGGGCTCTACTGGCTGCTCGGCAATGTGGACAGCGTCATGTCCTACACCTCGACCATGGCCCGGCGCATCGAAGCCGAGGACACCGGCTGCGCCATCCTCCATTTCCGCGACGGCCTCATCGCCACCATCAACGTCACCATGCTCACGTATCCAAAAAATTTCGAGGGCTCCATCACCATCATCGGCGAGAAGGGCACCGTCAAGATCGGTGGCGTGGCGGTGAACAAGATCGAGAAATGGGAATTCGAGGACTACGACGATGACGACAAACTCGCCCTCGACTCCAATTACCAGCCCCCCAACGTCTATGGCTTCGGCCACAACCCCTATTACCGCAACGTGATCGACGTCCTCCTCAACCGCGGCGATCCCTCCACCGACGGGCGCGACGGACGCAAATCGGTCGAGATCATCCAGGCCATCTATCTCTCCGCCAAAACCGGTAAAAGGATCTCGCTGCCTTTGTAACCCAAGTTTCAGCTTAACGGCTTTGGATTTTTAAGGGCAATAGGGGGAAAGGGGGAGCCTCACACAGATTTCACAGATCTCACAGATTTGAAGGGATAAGCACGCAGATCCCGCAGATCACGCAGATTGAAGGTCAAGCCAATGGAAGGCACGGCGAATATGGTCAAATAATCCGTCCAATCCGTATGATCCGTCGAATCCGTAGGTAAAAGAAGCCCGGAGCCGGAAAACCCAGCCCCGGGCCCTTCTTGTCATCCCGGGCCTGACCCGGGATCCAGTTCTTTATCAGTTGCCTCTTTTGTGAAGTGTTTTTTCTCACCATGGGGGGGCTCGGAAGGGGCGCAGCGTCCCTTTTGCCCTTTTCCCCTTTTGCCCTTTGAACATCACTTCTCCACTTTCAGCTCAAAGCCCAGCTTGGCAAAGATGAGCTCGAGCAGGATCAGGATGATCAGTTCGAAGAAGCTCTGTTCGTCTTCCTCGCCCACCAGCGGGATGTCCACCACCTTGTTCACCTTGGTGGCCAGTTCCCGGGCCAATGCTTTGATCAGGTCGCAATCCATATTTTCCTCCTTGTTTTTCTTTGTTTCACGCGGATCGGCGCGGATAAAAAGCGCA
>JAHYIU010000063.1 GCA_019429425.1 Candidatus Syntrophosphaera sp. | reverse complement strand
GCTGGGGCACACCGATCCCGGCAATGACGCGGGTGGTGCAGATGGAACCTGGCCCGATGCCGATCTTGACAGCGTCCGCGCCGCTATCGATGAGAAACTGGGTAGCTTTGGCCGTGGCGACGTTGCCGGCGATGACATCGATGTCGAGCCTGGCCTTCACCTTGGTCAAAGCCTGGCGGATATTGACCTGATGGCCATGCGCGGTGTCAATCACCAGCAGGTTCACGCCCTCTTTCACCAGTTCCTGGGCCCGTTCGAGAAAATCACCGGTGGCACCGATCGCGGCTCCCACCAACAGGCGGTTCTTGTCATCCTGCACAGCGTTGGGATAGCTGATCCGTTTCAGGATGTCGCGCACCGTGAGCATGCCCGCCAGAGCGAAATCCGGAGTCACGATCAGGAGTTTTTCGATGCGGTGTTTCTGCAAAAGCGAGATGCATTCTTCGCTGGAAGTGCCTTGGGAGGCTGTGATGAGACGGTCCCGGGGAGTCATCAGATCCTTCACCAGGCGCTTGGGGTCCGTCTCGAAACGCGTGTCCCGGTTGGTGAGGATGCCAACGAGTTTTCCTTTCTCCACCACCGGAAAGCCGCCAACCTTGTGCTCCGCTTTGATCTTCAGCACCTTGGCCAGAGTGTCGTTGGGAGCCAGAGTGTAGGGATTGGAGATTACGCCGCTCTCGGCGCGTTTGACCAGGTGCACTTCTTTGGCCTGGTCTTCGATGGAAAGGTTTTTATGGATGATGCCGATGCCGCCCTCACGGGCCATGGCGATCGCCATTTCCGCCTCGGTTACTGTATCCATGGCCGCGCTCAGGATGGGGATCTTCAGGCTGAGTTTGGCAGTGACCCTGGTTTCCAATGAAACGGCGGACGGAAGGATCTTGGAATGCTGCGGCACCAGCAGCACGTCGTCGAATGTGTAGGTCTTGCGGATGCTTTTTTTCATCTGAAACTCCATACCGTGACCAAAAATCGTGCCATAAACTAAATGTCAAGCACTTTGCGGAACTCTGTTGTTTCCAGCAGTTACGGGGCGGGCAATTATCTGCAAATGTTCTCCCGGAACAAGATCTGAATTGTCTCAGAGCAGAACCATCAGGCAGTCGCAGAGCCGGAAACTTACCTCAGATCAGAGAGCCAAGTGCCTGTCAGTTGATTAGTTCAGGATATTCCCCTCCCTTCAGACTCTCAATCACTTGTCTATCCACAGTCAATCACTTGTTAACAATAGACAAGTGATTGACTGTGGATAGACAAGTGATTGAGGCCCAGATCTGAGGGGCAGGGGATGAATTCTTATTTTGATCAAGGGAATGGAACGCTCTGGCAATCAAACGCGCAAATCTGCGGGAAGAAAAGGATCCAGAACCTTAAAGTCGTAGCCTGATCTTGCTCCGGCGAAAAAAACCTTGACTTAAAGGGCCGATTTTCAGGAGCATGAAACAAAGCAAAAAACACACAGCAAATGGGGAAAAAGTATGAAAAAAGCAGCGTTAACAATACTCCTCGGTATACTCTTGGCCATGTCCTCAGCCCTGATCGTGGAAACCGCCTCGCTCAGGAATTTCCTGGTGGGCAATGAACCAAACAGTGCCTACGACAATTGGGTATCGCATCTGGCGGAAGGGATCGCTTCCAACAACTACAATCTCTACGCGCCCTACGACGTGCAGACCAACGGTTTCGGCGATTTCCGCCTGCCCACGATCCTCGACCAGGTCTATTGGAACAACATGCTGAACCTCTTTGTGGCGGAGGATTATGAGGGCGCTCAGACGGTTTTGACCAACGCTGGCGCCCCCTTCCAGGTCGTGCAGTTCAACGACACCGATTCCGGCAGGACCTACTACATGATCCGCGAACTCCCCAACATGACCTATTACGACGACAACGGCACCCCCGATCCCGACGATGACGAGATCGGCGCTTTCACCTATGGCTGGGGCCTGTTCATCTACAATCCCCAGGGTACGAAACCGATCATCATAACCGTGCCCCATCCCTGCGACGACTTTCCCACCCCGATCATAGGCTATCTGGCCTTGCATGTTTGGGACGCCAAATTCCTTCTGATCAACGGCTCCGGCCGCGAGGTCCGCTGGACCAACGAAGGCAGCTATACGAACACCAAATCCCTCTCCGACCCTACCCGCAACGCGCTGCATCCGCTGCATACAGCCTATAAGAAGTTTGCCGACAAGATCCGGGACGAAGAGGGCTGGCGGGAATTTTCCGCCCAGATCCACTCCTACGACTGGAACCGCCACGTGGGTTATCCCAATAACCAGATCTCGGCCGGCAATCCGCGCATGTGCCCCAACCTGCCGATCCGCGACCTTTCCAACCTCAAGCTGGACCTGATCAACCAGGGCTCACATGTGATGATACCTGCCAATACGGTTGGCACCCACGCGGATGTATATCTCAATGATTACTATAGCGTTAACTACAACGTGCACGAGTTCATTTTCTCGGATGGGGAACACACCTATCCCGTGAACGATTACGTCGATATGCCGGCCTACACGCAAAACCAGCAAATGCTCTACACCCAGAGCGGGACAACGGATTATGATGTCTACGAGCCCTTTTTCCACGTGGAGATGGATGAATTGCCAAATTCCTACGAGGAAACGACCAACGCCTACAAATGGTTCTACGGCTGGAACGAAGCCCTGCAGAAGTGGGACATGGACAACCTGTTCACCCATTATCTGGACTATTACGAACGCTGGGTCTATGACATGGAGCCGGTCTTGGTGGCCATGTTCAACCTCAATGACGGCATGTCGCCCACTGATCCGACCAACCTGGCGGTCCTGAACCAGTCTTTGAACAACGTGACCCTGTCCTGGGAGCGCAGTTCGGACTACGATTTTGATTCCTACGAGATACTCTACGCCACCGAGCCGATCGGCTTTGCGAACTATCAGATCTTCGACCGCGGCAACAACGCTTTCCTGGCCTCACAGAGCTGCCAAAGCATCGAGGTGACGGGCCTGAACAACGCCAACCCCTATTACTTCAAGATCCGCGCCCGGGACAAGAACGGCAACTATTCCCAGCTTTCCAATGAGGTCAATACGATCCTGGCCCCGGCCAACATCTATTCCCTCAGGGTGCATGGGATGGACAATGCCGTGCGCGTCTACTGGCAGGTGAACGGCCAGACCAACAACCAGGGCTTCAGCGTCTATCGCCAGCATAACAACGGAGCCTACGCCCTGCTTGATTCCTGGCAGACCAATCCCGCCCTCATCAATCCCACGGGCTACAATTTCGAATGGTGGGATACCAACGTGGTGAACGACGAATTCTACACCTACAAGGTCAGCTCCACAAACTCCAGTAACGTCGAGTTTTTCTACAATTTCCCAGCTACCGCCTCACCGCGGGCGATCCACACCATCACGATCAGCAACAACTCCTACACCCTCGCCGATACGATCTCTTTTGGCATCAATCCCTATGCCACGGACGGCAGCGACTATTATTGGGACGTGACCAAGGGTACTCCAGGCAGTACCTATGTCTGGAACGCTTTTTGGGAGCAGTATTGGGGTAGCAGCGGCACCCATCTTTCCCGCGAGATCAAGGGCGCTTTCGATCTGGACGAAAGGGTCAAAACCTGGGTGATGCGCACCCGCTCCGACCAGCTCAATGAAACTCTCACCATCACAGCCTCCGACAACTTTGACCGCTTGGAGAAGCTCTATCTCCAGGACGGCGGAAACTACCACAACCTGTTGAGCGCGCCCTACCAATACACTAACCTGAATTCCAACATCCGCACCATGACCCTCTTCTGGGGAAACATGCAGCCCAAGTTCCTGTTCTCCGGGATGCCGAACCGCGTCTACCGGGGCGGGAGTACCGTCAATTTCTACTGGAACTACCAATACCCGTTCCTGATCGATCATGTGGAGCTTTCCATCATCAACGCCACGGACAGCCTGATGGTGAACGAATTCATCCCGCCAGACCAATTCAATTACAGTTGGTTCGTTCCCGCGACTGTCAACGACATGCAGGATTGCCGCCTGGTTGCCGACGTGGTGGCCGTCGACGGGGTTCGGACGCGGTTTTGGTCGGATTATCGCTTCGCCTTGGTGCCCTACATGAACATGGCCTTCAATGAGGCCGGCTGGAAGATGCGTGCCAATCCCTGGCTGAACACGGATCTGAGCTTTGAGGACGTCTTTGGCGTTGGCGCGGTTGGCTACAGCCGCAACGCGATGGGCGGATGGGCCCAAACCGCCGACTATGATTTCGGCTCTGCCTATGCCGTCCACAGTCCTGACATAGCCTTCTACAGCAACACCAATCCGGTGCAGGCGGACGAATACAGCTTCGGCCTGGTCACAGGCTGGAACTTCATCCCCAATCCGCATCTCTGCGCCTATGACATTGAGGACATCAGCTTCACGCTCAACGGCACCTTGTTCCGCTTCAGCGAAATGCTGGCCCAGGAGCTTGTCTCCCGCGCGGTGTATGTCTTGCGGGGAGATACCTACGTCCCCGTGGATAGGGTCGAACCTTTCGAGGCCCTGCTGATCAAGTTTTATGGACCCACTGCTTTGAACCCCCAAATCAGGTTCTATCCCTTCTTTGAAGCGCAGCCGGTCATGCCGCAGGCCGCGAACTGGGATTTGCGCATCCAGGCCGGGCAGAACGATGCTGTTTCCGAGCTGGTTTTAGGTGGCCATCAACTTGCCTCGCAAGACTATGATTTCCGCTTCGATCTTCCCGTTCCGCCCTTGCCTCCCTTCGACCGGCCAGCCCTGTGGTTCACCGTTCCGGACACTAATCCGGATGCTCTGGAAAACAGCCTGTACAGCGACTTCAGAAACGATTTCAGCTCGCCCGAACAACAGGAATTCTGGAATTTCAAGCTGCAGGTCTTTTCAGATGATCCGGTGGAGTTCAATTTCGAGCAGCTGAACGTTCCGGACGGCTGGCAGATCCTGATGCTGCTCAATGACACGCCCCATTATGTGCTCGGTAACGGCACTTATGATTGGACCCCTCCGGAAGCCGGGATCTATGACGGTTACATCCGGGTCAGCAATTACATGGTTGGCGTGGACGACCTCGTGCAAAGCCCGATCAGCGGTTTGATCGCCTATCCCAACCCCTTCAATCCGGATGTGAACATTGCCTTCAATCTTGCCAGCAGCGCGCGGGTCAAGCTCGACATCTACAACATCCGCGGCCAAAAGGTGAAAAGCCTCATGGAAGGCACTCTTCCCGGCGGCGCACACAATCTGAAATGGGACGGCCGGGACCAAAGCGGACGCGGAGTTGCCAGCGGAGTCTACTTCGCCAGGGTGAACACCAAAAACGAGACCCAGATCATCAAGATGATGCTCATGAAGTAGCGATCTGCATGATTGCCCGGATCGCTCTGTTGCGGTCCTGAACATAAAAAATCCCGGGTCCAGATGCGGGCCCGGGATTTTGTTGTGAGCGGTAAAAACCTCAGAAATTCAGCAACAGCGTTGTGCCCAATACATAATTGGTCGGCCCCTCTCCTTTGGTTCCCATTCCAATTTCATCATGCAGGCCGAGGGCGGCGTATCCGGCCAGCTTCATCATCCCGGAGATGATTTCATATTCCAGCCCGCCGTTGGCCTCGAAACCGGCGTCGAGCAGATATCCGGCCGTGCCAAAGAGGGTAAATTTCGGTGAAAGGGACGCTTGTGCCGATCCCACCAGGGAAAGGGCCAGGTCCTCATTGAGGCTGTAGGGATTGTCCCAGTAGAGGTTCACCCCATCGTGGTATTTGCCGTAACCGTAGATGTAGAGCCCATTCTGGTAATAGGGGGAAAGAATTTCAATGCCGTGTTTGCTGGCAGCCAGAACGTCCGCTCCCAGATCGACGGAACCCAGGCCCAGTTTGGCTTTGACCGCCGCTCCGAAGCCCGCGTCCAAGCTGTCGTGGCCTCCGTGCAAGCCCATGAACACGCTGGTGTCGAGGTGCAAGGATCCTGTCCCCAGGCTCACGAATGGCTTCAGGGTGAAAGTTGTATACTCGTCTCTCCGGTGATCGCCCAAAGAGGCGAAGATGCCCCAGGAGACGGGATCCTGGGTTGACAGGTTGAGCAGGAAATAGTCATAGTCGTCAGCCTGGAACACGCTGTTTTCCCAAACCTTGACCCAGCCAAGTTCGGTCTTGAAGCCAGCCAGATCGTCCAGGGTGAACATGATTCCGGAGAACGAATCGTCCAAAACCAGGCTCATGTGGTCGGCCCAGTATTGCTGGCCTACGCGGATGTTCGCTGCAATGGCTTTGATCCGGTAGTCAATGTAAAGTTCATAAGCCTTGACGTCCACGGCGGCGGTGAGCCCTCCGTGGGAGCCGTTGTTGAAATAGGGATGGGAACTGCCGCCCCAGAGCACGTCTCCAAACTGCAGATTGATCCGCATGTCCAGCTCTGGATGCAGGCTGGCGTTGACGCCCAGATAGAGGCGATTGTCGACATGGCCGCCGTCGATCTCATAAACGTTGTTGTAATAGGCGGCGCGGGTCCGGTTTTCCCCGTCAAACTCAAATGAGATGGCGGAAAGAAGGCTCGCCGCAACCAGCGGGATTAAGATCAGGATCAGCTTTTTCATTCTCGTTCCTCAATGTTGATACTTTCGAACACGATAGTTTGCCAGCGTTTTTTGTCAAGTTCGGATATAGGCGCAGCCGGGAATAATGCCCCAGCAAGTCCGGCCCACCGCCCCAGATATCGTATTTGGATCCATATCTGATTATGTGGCAAGAGGCTATGCGGGCCAAGCCTGAAATCCCAAAAGCAGAAATATGTTGACAAGATATTGAAGATAAAATAAATGGAGTTTTATGCTGAGGATGAATCTAAACCCACATCCAAACAACAAAAAAGATGGAGGATTCACATGAATCGCAGAACGTCAATGCTCCTGTTGACCGCGCTTGTCTTCTTGGCAGGCGGCCTGTTCGCAACCGATAGCCGGATGACCGCCCTGGGCTATCCGTATGGATTTATCCGGGATAATTCTGATGTCACGCTGTATCCCGCCACCATTTTCCAATATAATCGCAGCGTTCGCGGTGAGCTGTACGCTCCCACCTATTACTATGCCAATAAGACGCAATCATACGATTGGACTCTGAATGCCCACATGCCGCTGAAGAAAAACATCTTCGGCGTGTACTTGAATTTCCCGACGGGAGTGGATGTCGATTACTATCTCTATTACGACCTCGGCACCAAATACACGGGCCTGGACATCAGCAAAAAGATCCAGTTCTATCTGGGCCTGGCGGACAACCTCGCCCTCGGCTTCGGCATGGCCATCGACAGCGAGAAGACCAAAGCCAGCGAGTGGGATTCGGTCAATGAAGAATACGTCTATGAATACGAAGAGAAGATGAGTGCCAGCTATTTCGAACTCAGCGCGGGCATGAGCACCGATCTGATGGATCTTGGCCTGGCCTTGTATCTGGCCGGGGCAGGTGCGGAAAACGACGCAGATATCAACTATCTGATCAACGAAGCCGCCTTTTCCCAATTCGGCGCCAAACTGGCAGGCCGCTATTTTCTCTTGGAGGAAAGCACCCTGGACATGGCAGCGGCGGCAAATTTGAAATTCCGCACCGGCTCGTCCGAAGCAAGCTATGATTTCCCCAATCCCGTCAAAGCCAAATACACTTTCACGGAAAAGCATTCCGATTTCCTGTTCGATGCCGGGGTGGGGGCGAACTACAAGCCAGGCCCCAACCACAACATCATCTTCACGGTCAAACCGATCCGCTTTGCCACTGAAGCCTGGAAAGATTCCGATTCGGAAACGGATTACACCGAGACCTGGAACTATTCCTGGATCTTCGTGCCGGAATACACCCTGGGGCTTGAATCCCAGATCGCCAAATGGCTGACCGGCAGGGTTGGCGCCATCCAGCAGTATGTATTCTATAAGAGGACTTATGAAGCGGATACCGGGAGCAAGGATGTTGAAACTGATGAGTTTGCGCAGTACCGGTCTTCCTTTGACATGAATCTCGGGCTCGCCTTCAAGTTCGGCAAATTCACCGTCGACACGGTGCTGAGCAAGAGCCTGCTGCATGACGGCCCTGATTTCATCGGGGGCCAGACCAACGGCCTGGCAACCCAGGTATCGGTGAACTTCGCGTTCTGAACAAAGCAGCAAACGCATCAAGGGACATCTTCAGCTGAGGATGTCCCTGTTTTTTGGGGGGAAAGTTGATTTGATGGCACTCCGCCCTGAAATCCTGCTCCTTTGCCCCCTCTTGCTATCCCGTTGGATTCCCGCCAGCCGGGCGTTTATCCGGCGGGATACGCGCAGGAGGCGGGCCAGTCAGGTTTCAGGGCTGAGAAACGGCTGTTCTAAAGGCCGGGCGCGGGGAAGGCGAGATCCAGGTTTCGGGCCATGAACTCGATGTCCTGCTGCAGCTTGGGGATGATGGGCACGCCCAGTTTTCTTACTTCCAGAGACTTTTCGTATTCTTTTTCTCCCGCCACCCAGATTCGTTCCCGGCCGGGGTAAAGGCGTGAGTTTTGCAGGGTCCGGCAGATCTGGCCGGCAGTTTTCTTGAAATCCTCAACCTCGGTGAAGAAATCGATGTTGACGGCCAGGAAGAAGTGCCCGAGCCTGTAGGGCGCAGGCTTGCCCAGCTCATCCTGCCCCAGGAGCCCGTTCAGGAAAGCGCCCTGCTGCAATGCCGAGCAGAGGATCTCCACCAGGGTGGAAAGCCCGTAACCCTTGTGGCTGCCGGAAATCTCGTCCGTGCCGCCGATGGGGAGCAGGGAGGCGGTTTGCCGCACCAGGTCCACCAACAGCCGGTTCGTGTCCGTGTGCGAATTTCCCTCCAGATCGATCGCCCAGCCTGCCGGCGTGTCTTTTCCCTCGCGGGCGTATTGCTCGATCTTGCCGCGCTGGCTGATCGAGGTGGCGGCATCGTAGATGAAGGGAAAGTCCAGATCGGTCGGGGCGCCGAAGCAGATCGGGTTTGTGCCCAGGAGGGGCTCGACTCCGTTGGTGGGGCAGACCGAGGGCCGGGCGTTGGTGAAGATCAGGCCGAGCATGTTTCGTTTGCAGGCCATCTCAGCATAATAGCCGCAGATGCCGAAATGGGTGGAATTGCGTACAGCCACGGCTCCGAGGCCATAATGGGCGGCTTTGGCGATGGCGGTCTCCATGGCCCGGAAGCCGATCACGTGGCCCATGCCGTGATTTCCGTCCCAAACCGCGGTGGCGTGCTTGTCGCGGATCACGCCGATCCTGGTAACGGGATTTTGGATCCCGGCCTTGATGCGGTCGTAATACATCTTCAGGCGTCCGATGCCGTGGGATTCGATGCCGCTCAGGTCGCTGGCGATCAGGATCTCGGAACAGATGGCGGCATCTTCGGCCGGCACTCCAACGCGGGTGAAGACCTTTTCCATGAAGTCTTGCAGGATGTCCACAGACAGGCGTTTCATAACTCTTTCCTCCAAGCTCAGGCCGGGGGCAAAATCGCTGCCCGCAGAGGCGGAAAACCGTTGAAATTGACCGAGGAATAGCTCTGCGTATAGGCTCCGGCAGTGAAAATATACACCTTGTCCCCGATCTGGGTGTTTTCCGGCATGTGATACTTGTAGTATTCATACATGATATCCATGCTGTCGCAGGTCGGTCCGGCCAGGATGATCTCGTCCGCCAGGCCTTCGCGCTCGAAGTAGATCGGGAATTTGATCGATTCGTCGATGGTTTCGATCAGGCCGCCGAATTTGCCCACATCCAGGTAGACCCATTTATAGAGGTTATTGCGTGCTTTGCTGGAAATATTGACCACCTCAGCGACGATCATGCCCGCGTCGGCAACGAGCGAGCGCCCTGGTTCCATAACCAGTTGAGGCATGTTGTCCCCAAAGTCCTCGTGGATGAAGCGCTGGATCTCGGCGCTGTATTCCTCGATGGAATAGGCCGGATCGACGTAATTGGCGGGATATCCGCCTCCCAGGTTGATCATCTTGAGCTCGATCCCTTCTTCCAATACCGCGTCGAACAGGTATTTGCATTTGGCGATGGCGTCATCCCACTGCCCGATATCGCGCTGCTGCGAGCCGACGTGGAAAGAAGCGCCCCAGGGTTCAAGATTCAGCTCCGCCGCTTTCAGGATCAGGTTGTAGATCACGTCCGGGTGGGCGCCGAATTTCCTGGATAGCGGCCAGTCCGCGCCTGTGCCTTCGGTCAGCAGCCGGAAATAAACTTGGGAGCCAGGAGCGTTTTTGGCAATGTTCAGCAGGTCGGATTCGCTGTCGGTGACGAACAGGCGCACCCCCTGCTCGAAGAAGTAGCGGATGTCCTTTTCTTTCTTGATCGTATTGCCAAAGCTCATCCTCTCCGGCGAGATGCCAAGCCGCTGAAGCTGCTTCAGTTCGTGGGTGGAGGCCACGTCAAAATTGGATCCCAGGCTGTCCAGCAGAGAGATCACCTCGTTCATCGGGTTGGCCTTCATCGCGTAGTAGATCTCCAAACCAGGGATGCTGCGTTGCAACTCCAGATATTTGGCTTTGATCACATCCAGGTCGACGATCAGGATTGGGCTGTCCTGGGTGGCGGCAAATTCCTTGAATCTGGCAAAGCGTTCCTGCGCCATATATCGCTGCAGGTTAAAGTGATACGGATCTTTGTACATTGGCGCGTCCTCTTGAGGGCAATTTTGAAATCAAGTATTCCCAAGCCCGAAATATGTCAATGTTTCTGATAACGATCCGGGCAATTTAGCATTATGCCATGATGGCGTGGTGACGAGTTGTCGAGTTGGGGGAACGCGGAAAAACGCTGAACAAGAGGAAAAAACACGGAAAAAGCCAGGGTTTGAAGCGTGGTTTGGAGCGTCAAACGTCCTCGGTTGACAAGCACCGCAGGTGCTTTCCAGATCTGAAAATCAGCCTGGCGGCTTTGGCAAGCAGGGACGCCTGCCGCTCCAAAGGACCCTATGTCAATCTGTTTTGATTAAGCCTATCAGTATTCCGGGCGGCTTGAGTTCAAGCGGCTCAGGCTTTGGCGGAATTTTGGGGCGAAAATGCTGTTGGGGTTGGCTTTGAGGAATTCCCGGGCCATCCTTTGTTCAGCCTCGTTGTCCTTGGTGAGCAGCAGTTTGAGCAGGGCGGCGTATTCGGCGCTGATGGGGTCCTGCCAATCATGCTCCAGAAGCTCGCTGGCCCTGGTTTTATCGGCCAGCAGGATAGCCCATTCGACCGCCAGGGTGAGCAGTTCCTCGTCACTCGTCTGGACAAAGAGTGATGCGAGGCTGTCCACCGCGGCGCTGTCCCGGAGCAGCATCAGGCGCCAGGCGGAGAGAAAGCCGTCACGCTGCGCCCCTTCGAGTCCCAGGACGAACATCATCTGGTAGATCGCGTCGTTGACATAGATTCCGGCCGGATAGCGGATAATGTATGCGTTCATCAGGCTGTCCGCGACGTCCGTGTTCCCGCGCAGCAGTTCGGCGCTGTATTGCAGGTAATCGCGCGTTTCCCGGTGTTTTGGCTCGTCGACCTTGTCCAGAGTGGCCAGGGCGGCTTCGTAGTCCTGCCGGATGAGCGACAGATTCACCAGCGCCAGTTCGATGGTTTGTAGATCATAGCTGTTCGTGCAGAAGTTTCTGGCCTCGTTGTACCAGTTTTGGGCGGCTTCGGTGTCCCTGGAGAGGGCCAGGGAGTTTTCCGCCATCAGTTTGCGCGCTTCCAGGTTCACGCCCTTGCGCTGGATGTTTCTGCGCTCCTGCATCAGCGGATCGGCCATGATCTGTTCCAGCAGCAGCTTTGTTTCCTGATGTTCCCCATTGCGGTAATGGATCTGGGCTTGGCGCAGACGGTATTCGCCTGTTTCGAAGGCGTCCGAGCTGGTCTGGGCCAGATACGCGAAGGAGGGGAGGGCGATCTCGTCGTTCAGGGCCAGGTATTGCTCTTCGGCGAAGCGGACCACCTTTTCCCGGGGCAGTTTCTTATAAACTTCCAGCGCGGCGGAATACTCACGCCGTGAGACGAGGGCATTGGCGTAAAGCTCCTTGACGACCGCGTTTTCGCTCCTGGCGGCATAGTTGCCGATGACCTTGATCCGGGTGGGGTCTTCCATCAGGATGGTGATGATCTGGTTGTTGATGAAGTAAAGGTTGGCGGAATTCTTGTCCAGAAAGGCGAGGTATTCCGTGATGGCCTGGTCGAAAAGGCGGTAATTGAGCGAGGCGTTGGCTGTCTCGAGGCGGAAGAGTTCAGGATTGTTGCGCTGGCGGCGTGCGTCCTGATAGAGCTGGATCACCTGGTCATAAAAGCCCCGGCGTTCAAAATAGGAGGCCAGGAGGCGGTAGGCATTCTCATTGTAATTCTGCCGCTGGAGGTAGGACAGGCTGAGTTTCCAGGCCGTGTCCGGCTTTCCTTGCATGACGGCCAGCAGGATCTCCTGTTCCGCGTACTGGTTCGGCGGGATGATGCGGCGGTATTGGTTCAGCATGTTTTCCGCCTTGTCCAATTGCGAGGTCTGGAAATAGATGTTCAGCAGTTGGAGCACGCTGTTGGCGTCATCCGGCCAACGCTGCAAAACCTCTCCGAACAGCCTTTCCGCCTCGGTAAACTGCCTCTGGGCCAGCATCTGGTAGGCACGCTGGGAGATGATCTCTTTCTCGTTGTATTGCCCCAAAGCCAGCGAAACGGCCAGCAGCAGCGCCAAGAGGGCCAGGCAGCGTCTAAGCATGGGCGGGATCACTCATTGAGCAGTTTCAGGTATTGGAGAATGACCTGTTGATAGGAAGGGGGGAAGAGGCGGTAGGCGTCGTCCAGCATGGCTTTGCGGCGCAGGGAATCGTAATCGGCGTCGGTCTTGAGCTGGCGGAGGGCTGGATCGCCGGTCTCGCCCTTGCGCTTTTCGCTGAATTCTCGCTTGTTGATGGACCTTTGCGCGTCAAGGAGCCGGGAAAGGATGTTCTCCTGGCGGTTGAGCAGATCCGGGGAAAGCTGATTTGCCCTTAGCTGGCGTGAGATCGCTTCGGCCTCGTCGATGATCTGTTTGATGGCGTTGCCTTGTTTCTGGGCTTCGGGATTGTTTTGCAGGGCGCGTTTCAGGTTTTCCGCCAGGCGTTCCTGGTCGGAGGCCAGCTTTTGCATCTGCTGCTGCATGGCGGGGCTCATCCGGCCGCCCTGCTGCTGCATCTGGAGCATCAACTGCTCGGTGAGCATGTTCATCGCCATCTGTTCCTGTCCCATCTGGTCCAGCATCTGCATCAGGGATTGCATCCCGCCGCCGCCTCCGCCGCCCATGGAAGCGTTGTTCAGGGTCTGCATCAGGTCGTAGATCATCAGGTTCAGGCCCCGCTGGATGGCGTCCAGTTTCTGGGGGATCTGGGAATACTGCATTTCGTTGACGTTGATGAACACGTCGCGGTAGGCCTTGTTCGTGTCCGTGAGGTCGATGAAGAATTTGGGCGGTAAAAACATGGTCACCTGCACAACGCTGAACAGGCGGTTCAGGGAGACCTGGATCCCCTCGTAGTGGGCGATGAGGTCGGGAATGATGCCATAGGGGTCATTTGCGTAACGCCCTTTCAATTCTTCGTGGCGTTTGGAGAAGATGAGCAGTTCGCGGATGGCGTTTTGCATCGCGGCCATCACTTCCCTCTGGCTGCCGCCGCCCATGGATTCTTTCATTTCCCCGAGGCGTTGGGTGAAGCGGCGCATTTTTTCCAAAGCTTCGGACTGGGACTGGGAGGCCTGGGGGCGTTGGTTTTGCTGCAGGGATTTCTGGCTTTGCTCCATGTCCTGTTTAAGGCCGCTCTTTTGCATCTCCTGGCGCAGTTCGCTCATCTCCTGTTTGATCTGCCTGTCCTTGGCA
>JAHYIU010000062.1 GCA_019429425.1 Candidatus Syntrophosphaera sp. | reverse complement strand
GCTCTATCGATTCCAAAGTGCTTGCATCGATGCTTAGCTTGTGTCGTCCCATGTCCCACTCCTTTTAATCAAAGTTATGGGACAAGATAATCAAGTTTTATGGCTTGTCAATGTAAATCTTGTATTATCCACGGCTCCTGCTGAACACCTTCCCGAGCAAATCCGGCTTCCTGGAATGATGATGGTCCTGGAGTCCATGCTCGTTCCTCGCTAGACTCCAGAGTGCCAGTTTTTATGGGTTTGACAGCCCGTCAGTTGATGATGGCGATCTTGCCGCGGCCGATCTCTCCGCCCATTTCGATCACGTAGAAATACACTCCGGACGAGACTTTGCTGCCGTTGTTGTTTTTCAGGTCCCAGTCCCATTTATGGATGGGATCGATGTTTGGATCGAAGGGCGGGATCGAAGCGCTCATCACCAGATGTCCCGAGGAGTCGTAGATCCTGATGTTGCCCTTCTTGTTGGAGGGGAAATTCAGGAAGCGGCAGAGCTGGTTTCCCTGGCGGACGGGATTGGGATAGACGATGAGGTCCTTGAGGTCGCGGGTGTTGACCAGGGCAAAGCGGGCGATATTTTGCTGGGGCGAGATGGTGTTTCCGGCCAGGTCACGCAAATTGTCCACCCTGATCTGATAGGCCGAGGAGCCGAATTTGAGGGGGTTGGCCAGGTTGACCTGGATCCTGTCGTCCAGGTGGACCACGGAGGAGATGAAGTTGTCCGGATCGTTGGAATGGCAGTGCAGGGTGTAGTTCAAAAGTAGCTCCGGGCTGGGATTGAGGGGCGCGATGGGTTCGCTGAACACGATCTGGACCGATCTTTTGTCTTCCATCACGGTCGCTCCCTCCACCCGCGGCGGGACAGTGTCCTCCTGATAGGCGAATTCATATTCCAGATCCTGCATCAGGATCCCGTTGGCGCTGACGATCTCGCTCAGGTTGAGGATGAAATTGCTGCCGATGGCGGGGAACATGGTGCTGAATTGCAGGTGCACGCCGTGCTGGGTGGCGATGTGATTGGCCGAGCTGGGATGGCCGATGCCGTGGCTGACGTAGTAGAGGGTGGGGTTGATGATGCTCGTGCCCATTTGCTGGTCGAACATGATGCGCAATTGGTTGCGGCCGACCATCTCGATGCTGGTGATGATGGGAACATGGAAGGGAACGGCGTTCTGCCAGATGGTGGGAACGCTTTCGGCCGGGCTGAAGTTGCTGTGCCAGGCTGTGATGGCATATTGATATGTCTGGCCTTCCGTGAGCCCGGTATCCAGATATGAGGTTCCCTGCAGGTTGTCGATGAGGGTGGTGTCTCCACTCTCATCACGCCGGTAGATCCGGTAATGCTGTGCTCCGCTGTCGATCCAACTCAGGTCGACGCTCTGTTCGTCGAGGGGCCGGACCAGGAAATTGGCCGGGGTGGGCGGGCCCGTGAACGGATCATCCGAGGTCCATTCCACCGCGAAGACCGAATCGTTCTCAGCCTTGTAATTGGTGAGGAAGTAGGGGCGGTTGTTGGCATCCTTGTAGGTGAGGATGGAATAGGTGCGGAAGCTTTCTCCGCAAAACTTGGGCACGAATCTGCCACCTTCGTATTTGAGGACATAGAGGTTGGGGGCGATGGCCAGGATGATCTCGTCCTTGCCGTCATTGTCCAGATCGGCGGCCTGGATGGCGTTTTGGGATATGACCTCGTTGAACATGATCGAGCCCATGCTCGCGTAGCTGTTATTGGCCACGTTGCGGAAGCCTTCAAAATACCAGAAATTCTGGTTTTGGTCCAGGATGTCGCGGTAGTATCCGCCCACGAAGAAATCCTGGCTGCCATTGCCGTCAAAGTCGCCGCTGGTGAGGCTGTAGGTGTTTCCGATGGGCATCCTGTAGCTCCAGACCAGTTCGCTGAGGTTGTCGTTTCTGATCTCATAGATCATGAGGTCGCCATCGGTGTCGGCGGTGAGGATGTCAAGATAGTTGTCATTGTCAAAATTCTTTACAATGATGGTGGGGACGAAGGTGTTCCTCACGTTCGTTTCACTGGTGTTGTGGAGGACGTTTTTGGCCAGGAAGGTGTTGCCGGAACGCCGGTAAGCCTGGATGATACGTTCCGCCGGGAGGTTTTTGACCAGCAGGATGTCGTCGATCCCGTCGCCGGTGTAGTCCGCGATCACACCACCGGTGATTGCGGTTGCCTCCCAGATCGGCAGGTTGGGATAGGTGCTGGAGAGCTGGCTTTCCAAAAGGATGGCGGTATCGGCTTTCAACTGGAGGATCTCCATGCCGAATTCGTTGGTGTTGCCGGCTCCGAGGATCCAGAAATTGTCGTTGAAGGAATGCATGACCTGGTGCCCGGCCGCCCCCGGCTGATAGACGAAAACGTTGCCGTAGCCTGAGGTGGGGAGGTCCATGGCGATGTATTCCGGATAGCCGTCGCCGTTGTAATCGTAGGTGTAATTGAGCGGCACGCGGGCCATGCCCAGATGTTCCCAGGCATAGCCATAGCTGGATATCACTTCATAGCCGATATCCATGAAATTGACAAACTGCCCAGAAGTATAGGACAGGCCGCTGATGTTGGTGGCGGCGAGCTGGAAGCTGATCCTGCCTTCCGGGAGATGCTGGGGCACCGGCCAGACGTGCAGGCTGTCCAACTGGGTGCCGTAGCAGTTGTGGACGTTGAAACTGGAATCGGTGATGATCAGTTCGGCGCGCACAGGCTCGGTGAACACGGCGGAGATGTAGAAGCGCAGGTTTTGCCCGTCATAGCGCCGGAAGCCTTGCAGCGATTCCGGGATCAGCGCCGGCGGGCTGCGGTCGTATTCCACCGCCCGGTAATAGTTGTATTTGCTGCCGGAACTGTTCTCAAACTGGACGCGGATGGTGTAGACCCCCTCGGGGAACCAATCGGGGATGTGGAACCGGGCCAGGACCCCGTTTTCCACCTGCTGGGTGTGGAAAGTGGGATAGTTCTGATGGCTCTGGACGTCGAACCAATCGAGGATGGTGGGAACCGCCACGTCGGTATACATCACCGAATAGCGGAAGAAATGGTCTCCCTTGACGGTGCCGGTGATATCGACGCTGTCCGTGATGCCGCTTTGTTCCAGGGGCGTATCGATATAGACCAGCGGCGGGGTGGTGTTTTCAAGGAGTTTTTTGGTGTTGAGCAGGCCGTGGCCGTAGAACTGGTCAAAGCCGGGAACGCCCAGGTCGTCTGTGGAACTGCATAGCCTGGCGCGGACCTCGGCAGGGCTCAATCCTGGGTGCAGGGAAAGGAGCAAGGCCGCCGCTCCGCAGACATAAGGCGCGGACATCGAGGTCCCGCTCTGCTCGAAATACTGTTCCCCAGCTTCCAGCTTGTAGGTGCTGAGCACCATTTCTCCGGGGGCCACCAGGTCCATGTCCATGCCATAGCTGGAAAAGCCGGCGATGGTGCGGGTGCGGTTGATGGCGCCGACCGAGATCACGGTGGAAAGCTTGGCCGGATAGCTGAGATAGGGGCCGGGATCGTTTCCCGCGGACGCGACGAGGGTCACGCCCTTGTCATAGGCGTATTGGCAGGCGTCGCCGATGATCGGGGAATATTCTGGATCGCCCCAGCTCATGTTGATGATGTGGCAGCCGTTGTCCGCGGCGTAGATGATGGCCGCGGCGGCGTCGTCGTCCTGGAGGTAACCCGCTCCCGTGGTGGTGCGGAAGCCTGCCCGGATGGGCATGATCTTGACGTTCCAGGCCACTCCGGTGACCCCGATGCCGTTGTTTCCCACCGCGCCAACGATGCCGGCAACGTGGGTCCCGTGGAAGTTTTCGTCCTCCACGTCATTGTCCTGCTCGAGATAGTCGCCCACGGCGGTGTCGGAAAGTTCAGGCGCGTCGGCGAAGTCCCAGCCGCACCAATCGTCGATGTAGCCGTTGCCGTCGTCGTCGATGCCGTTATCCGGGATCTCGCCTGGGTTGATGTAGATATTGGGCCAGAGGTCCGGATGGTGGATCAGCGCGCCGGAATCGATCACACCCACGATCACGGTGGAGCTTCCGGTGGTGTAGTTCCAGGCCTGGGGATTGGAGGTCACGTCGTGGAACTGGAGGTGGTAGAGCGGGTCATTGGGTTCGAGGTGTAAGCTGGAGAGGCCGTTCGGCTGGACGTATTCGATTCCCGGGAAGCTGATGGAGCCGCTTTTTACGGCCGCCCAATCCGGCTCCTGGGCCAGGTCCACCAGAAAGTATTGCGGGGTGTGCATGCCCCTGATCGGGCGCAGGTTGAAGGCGCCAAGCTGGTTCAGGTAGGAATCGAAGGCCGTCAGGCCGGTGCGGTCGGATTTGGGGTCGAGGGGCTGGCTGCTCTTGAAGATGAGCTGTCCCGGCGTGATGTTCCTGGCCGGGAGGCAGATGATGAGTCCCAGGAGGAGCAGGGCGGTCAGGGTCAGGCTTTTGCGCATTGGCTGGTCCGTCTAAAAGTTGTAGGAGAGGCCGAAGGAATGGACATCGCTAAGGCGGCTGGAAAAGGAAGCCCAGCCGTAATCGATGCCGATGTTGCGCCAGCGGAATCCCAGGCCGGCGCTGAGGTCTTCGGCGTCGTGGTTGTATTTGTAGCCCACTCTCAGGAGCACCATATCGTAGAGGGCGAACTGCGCGCTGGCGGCGGCTTTCCAGTTCTCATCCACCGCCTTGATGCCGCTCAGCTCGACGATCAGGGAATTGCTGTCAAAGAGGAATTGCTTGCTCAGGTCCAGTTCCAGGCTGGGGGCGAAGAGGGTGGCCTCCTCGTTCATTTTGGAGGAGAGGCCCAGGTTGCGCCAGGCCAGGGAGAATCGGGTGTTGCGGACCGGCGGGAGCCAGGTGAGGCCAAGGTCGCCGTGGAGTCCCAGGCTGGAATCGGTGTTCAGCTTTTCGTAGGCCACTCCGGCGTTCAGGCCGGCATAGACCGCGGGGGTGAGGCGCAGGGCGTAATTGCCCATCAGGTCCATGTTCAGCGGGGAATATTGGCCGATCAGATAGCCATTGTCGTCCCGGATCTCCAGTTCGCCATAGTCCAGTTGGCGCAGGGCAAGGCCGAGGTGGGATCTGCGGTCGGAATAGGAATAGTAGAGGTTGTTGTATTTGGTGTCGGCCAGCCAGAGGGAGTGGCTGACGCCCAGGCTGCGGTGGCTTTCCAGGGCTGATGAGGCGGGCTGGCGAACAAAGGAGGCGAGTTCCGTGCCGGCGTGGATCCCTCTTCCGGCCAAGGCCAGGGCCACCGGATTGGTGCTGATGTCCAGGAACTGGTAGCCGTATTCCCCGGCGTTGGGATGGATGCCGGCTGAAAGGGGCATCAGGGCCAGGAGGAGGAGGTTCAGGGTCAAAAGGGTTGTTTTCATGTGGATCGCTCCTTTATTTTTCCACCGCGAACTTGAGCTGGCGGGAAGCCCGGTCGCCGGAAACCACGGCGATGTAGACACCCGAGCGGAGTTTTTCCGCGGGGATCTCGATCGCCTCCCGGTTGCGCAGATAGGCCTTGGCCTCGCCTTTCTGCTTGTAGACCAGGCTGCCGTTGATATCGAAGATCCTGATCTCGATCGGCGTGTCCCGGTTGGTCATCACGTTGAGGGTCAGTTTGTTCTCGTATATGGATTTCAGGGGGTTGGGATAGATATAGAGTTCACCAGCCACAAACAGGCTCTCGCTCTGGAAGATGTTGGGAAGCTGGCTGTGGTCGCGGCTGGCTGTGCGCTGGAGGTTGGCATATTCGCTGGCCCAGCTTTGGTCCAGGTTCGCCGTAACGATGTCCGGCAAAGGCTGGCGGTAAAGGGCCCCGTTGTCCGAGGCCACCCAGGCGTAGGTGATCCCGTCCGGGTCTGTCCCGATCAGGGGCAGGCCGCGGCTGCGGGAACCGAAGGAGACCGGATAGCCGGCTTTGGTCCGGAAATTATCCTCCCAGGCGTTGAGGCGGTTGAAGGAAAAAGACCCGATCAGTTCGTTCTTTCCGTCGTTATCCAAGTCCAGAACCAGAGCGCCGGAGCTGAAGGCCAGGCTGTCTGAGGCCGCCAGATTCAGGCTGGGCGGGCTCATCAGCTTTCCGGAATAGTCGATCACGGCGATCCCCTGGTCTGAGGTCAGAATCAGGTCCAGGCTGCCGTTGAAGTCCCAGTCCGCGATGGTCAGCGGCGCGGTGGACCTCATGTCGTGCACGTAGGGAAAACCGGGAACCAGTTGGGGCGCGGTGTCTATGTCACGGAACAAGTAAACGGAATTCAGGCACTGGACGACCAGTTCCCCGTTCTGGCTGCCGGGAAGGATGGGGGCCTTGAAGATCCCCACCAGGGTCGAATCGATCGGCACATCAACCAGCTTGCTGAGGAATTCCCCGCTGTCCAGATTGTAGTTCCAGACGGCGAAGTTGCCGCCCTGATGCGAGGGGATGTAGAGCCGGTCGCGGAAGAGGGCCAGGTTGGAGACGATGGGATATTCGAATTCCCGGAGAGCGTGGACCCCCGTTTGGCCCGGATCATGCCGGTAGAGCCGTCCGCCCTGTCCGTTGGCCGCGTTCAGGGCCAGGTAGAGCGATTCTCCATCGTAGAGGGGATGGGTGGCCCAGTCCTGGTCGTTGAAGTTGTAGACATATTCTCCCCCTTCGGCTCCCAGACGGTAGAGCCGGGCGATGTGCTCAAGCTGCATCGGAAACCAGAAATCCTGTCCGGTCCAAACGTAGGTGTGTTCCATGGGCTGGCGGGAAAGGGGTTCCTGATAGCTGATGCCGTCCGTGTTCCAGAAGTAGATCTGCCCGTCCGGCATGGGATAGACGATCTGGGAACTCCCGTTCGCTTCGAAATCCACGATGCAGGCGTTGATCGGGTTTTCCCCTTCGTAGTTTGACGACAGCCTCCAGCCGAAGCGCACGGAGAAAGCCATCTGATTGCCGCTGGCGCTGATATCGTATATCTCGAGAGGGATGCCGCCGTAGTAGCTTTCCGCGGTGGGAAGCGAGAGCAGGCCGTTATGGGTCTGATAGCCGAAATAGGCGTTGTTGTCGGCCCGGAAGGTGTCGTAGGGGCTGCCCCACTTATATTGGTCCGGCGCGGCGGTGTCCAGATGCTGGATCCCGTCCGCTTCCTCGACGTCGATGCCCTTGTGGGGCGCGTGGGCGTTGATCGTGTTGAGGTCGAAATTGGGCGTGAAATTGGCCGCGATGACGTTCTCGTCGATATGCCAGATCAGCAGGCCGGAGCCGTCCACCGGAATGGTCATGCCCATGGGGATGGGGCCGCCCAGCCCGGGGAGCATGAAATCCCATTCGCTGCCGATGTAGCGGTTTTCCATGAAGTTGAAATAGGGCAGGAGCGGATAGTTCTCATAATAGTCCTGCTCGCCCTCGGGAAGGAGCTTGAAGGAATAGCTGGGCTGGCCGGTGTAGGGGTCGACGCTGGCGTCGGGATTCTGCTGCCGGTTCTCGATCAGGAAGTATTCCCGGTCCGAGATGGGGACTTTGAACAGGCGGTTACGGAAGGGCAGGTGGTCCAGGAAATGATCAACGATGAGGTCTTCGGACGACTGGGTGACCGTAACGAAGGGTTCCCAGCCCAGAAAGACCCGGCACCAGGGCGAAAGCTGCGCCGGGACATAGCCGCTGGCGTTCCAGATCCCGGTGCCCATCAGGCCCCAATTGCCGATGCCCTGGGATACCCCGTTGCTGGAGTCGTTGTCGAAGAGGGAAGGCAGCCCCAGGATGTGGCCAAATTGGTGCGCCAACACGCCGTAGATGCTGAAGAGGTATACTTCCGCGCCCGGTTCGCCCGGCCCCGGGAAATAGTCCTGAAATTCATGTTCGGGCACGATCACGATGTTGGTGAGGATGGCGCCGTCGTCCGTGGCGAGGCCGGGATAGGCGTCGTTTTCCTCGTCAAACCAATATTGGAGGCGCTTGCGCGTGAGGAAGGTGCTCCAGATCTGCTCCGGCCTGAGCCGGCTGATATCCGATTCCTGGCCCGCTCCGGCGTGGAAGACGATCACTCCGCCATACTGGCTGAAATCGATCGCGGGGTCCGCCTGGGCCATCAGGTCGAGCGTGAATTGGTCCAAGCGGGCGTCGATCTGGCCGGTCGCGGCGTCGTCGGCCCCGTAGTAGCCCATCGTCTGGGGCAGGGTGAACACGGAAGGGTGGAGCGTGTAGTTCAGCTCATAAAGATAGTGGGAGGCGTCGGCGAAGAAGTCGCTCAGGTGGAGCATCCAGCGGTCGAAGAAGGCGCCGTCGTGGGCCAGATAGTCCGGATACTCAGGCGTGGCCTGGAACTGGACGTCGCTGAACTGGACCCGGAGGACGATGATGTCGTTCGGGACCGTTCTGCTTCCCGCGGAGGCGGAGATCCCGCCCGGGGGAAGTTCCAGCCGCGTGGCCCGGAAGCCCGCGGGAACCTGCTCCATCTGCGGATGGGGTGGCACCATGGCGCTCATTTGGCCTGCCAGGCACAAGGCCATGATCAGGCATATGGTCAGTTTGAGGGGCATTAATAGCTCTCCCTGGCTGTCAAATTTGGGCAAAGATGTAAATCCGTTCTGGCCTCGGGGCGGAGCCTTGATGACCATTTATGCCACATATTGGGGCTCTCGTCTTTATGTCAATAAAAAAACCCGTTCCGGCCGAAATCCGCTCTCGGGGGCGAACGGGTCTGTCAATTCGGGAATGCCTTGCAAACTTGCTTGCTATAAGGTCTTGCCCGCCATGAAATCTGCTTCGTTGCACTTGCATAGCTTCACGAATTCGTAGCGGGGAGACCAGCCGGCGCTGCCCTTTTTCTTGTTGCCGACGACCTTGATCTTCTTGACCTCGGTGTTGCACACCGGGCAGATCACCTGGCCTTCGCGGTTGGTGTCGTGCGCCAGCTTGGCGGCGAAACTCTTCACTTTTCCCATTGGTTCCTCTCTTGCCTCCGGGGAGGCTTATTTCCTTGTCTTAATTTGCTCTTTCGAGGTAGTCGCCCGTGCGGGTGTCTATCTTGACTTTGTCGCCTGTCTCCACGAAGAAGGGGACGGTCAGCCTCAGGCCGGTTTCCGTGTAGGCGGTCTTGCCGCTGCCGGAGGCCGTGTTGCCTTTGACGTTGGGCTCGCATTCGGAGATGGTCTGGACCACCGTGACCGGAAGTTCCAGCCCCAGGATGTCACCATCCGGAGCGAACATCATCGAGACTTCCATGTTCTCCAGCATCAGCTTGTCCAGGTCGCCGATCACGCTGGCGTCAACCGGAAGCTGCTCATAGGTCTCGCGGTCCATCATCACGAAGAACTGGCCGTCGTGGTAGAGGTATTCCATCTTCCGGCGCTCGACCCGCACCTCGTTGAAGCTGTCGCTTTCGCGGAAGGTGTTGTCCAGGACCCTGCCGCTGCGCACGTTTTTCAGCTTGGTGCGCATGAAGGCCGGGCCTTTGCCGGGTTTCACGTGCAGGAATTCCACCACCTCGTAGAGGTCGTCCTTCCACTGTATTATCATCCCGTTACGGATGTCTGCCATGCTTGCCATATATCTTTGTTCCTTGAGATTTAGCTTGAATATGCCAAGATTTTGCGCCCCGCGTTTTTGGCAAGGATTTTCTTTGAGGCGCGGCGTGACGCTGGCTTTGACAAAGGGGAACGCTTTTTGCTTGACAAGGTTCTCTCTCCGGAAAAGCTGAACCCCCACTCTCAAGCGAGGAAGAAAGATGCCGATAACGCTCAAAGAAGTCCGAACCAAGAAAGAGATGAAGCAATTCGTCTATCTGCCCGAAAAGATCCACGCCGGCCACCAGGGCTGGATACCGCCCATCTATGCCGATGACATGTGGACCTTCAATGCCCGCAAGAACCCCGCCCACGAATACTGCGAGAGCTTCCAGCTCCTCGCCTATGACGGCCCCCGAATCGTCGGCCGCGTCGCCGGGATCATCAACCGCCGCTACAACGACTATGCCAAAACCAGCTCCGCCCGCTTCGGCTTTCTCGAGGCCACCGAGGATTTCGAGGTCACCAAGGCCCTGGTCGAGTACGTCGAAAACTGGGCCCGGGAGAAAGGCATAGCCAGGATCGTCGGCCCCATGGGCTACACGGAGGAAGACCCCCTCGGCTTCATTTTCGAGGGCTACCACGAGACCCCCAGCCTGGCCTGCATCCAAAACCTGCCCTGGATGAACGAATACATGGAGCGCCTCGGCTACGCCAAGGAACTGGACTATTTCGTCTACAAGCTGGACATCAAGACCGCCATGAGCGACCTCTACGCCAAAATGTTCGAGCGGATCAGCAAAAACAAGGCCTTCCGCCTCCTGGAATTCAAATCCAAAAAAGAGGTCAGGCCCTGGGTCAAGCCCGTCTTCGAATTGATGAACGAAAGCTTCGACCAGATCTACGGCTATTCACCCCTCGACGAGGCGGACGTCGAACTCCTCGCCAAACGCTACATGCCCCTCCTCGACCCCCGCTTCATCAAGGCCGTTGTCACCCCGGAAAACCAGATGATCGGCTTCATGGTCTCATTCCCCAACATGGCCCCGGGGATCATCAAAGCCCGCGGGCGCCTCCTCCCCTTCGGGATCCTCCACATCATCCGCGCCGCCAAAAAAGCCGTCCAGCTCGACAACTACCTCGGCGCCGTCAAAAAGGAATTCCGCGGCAAAGGGGTGGACATCCTCATGGGCTACGCCCAGATGCGCCAGGCCCGCGACGCCGGCTTCGAATTCATGGACAGCCACCACGAGATGGAGGAAAACCTCAAGATGCGCGCCGAAATGGAACGCTCCGGCGGGGTGGTATATAAGAAGTACAGGCTCTATTTCAAGGAGTTGTAGAGAGGGGAAAAGGGGATAAGGGGAAAAGGGATATAGTCCACGAATTACACGAATTACACGAAGGGGAAAAGGGGTGAAAGGGGGATAGGGTGGAAGGGGTGAACCCTGTAGCCAGAGCTTTCCAAAGCTCTGCAAGGCCTTCCCCCGTTGTTTATCCCCGGACGCAGAGGATCGGAATCCTCTGGCTACATCTTGTGGGATGACAGACTCTTTGATCTGGGGATCCACCTAAAGCCCAGCCCTCCAGCCACTTACTCACCTCCCGCCAACCACCCGCCTGTTCAGCGGGAGCTCAGGGAGTGGTGAATGAGTGGCAGACGGATCAGGAAAGGGGAAGGAAACAGGTAAGATATGGATATCGAGAGGGTCCGAACCCCAGTCCGAACCACAAGCCATGGGATGGTTCAAAATGGCCTGTGGTTTTGCTACCCATTGGGGGACAATCAATTAGATAGACCAAACAACAAAACACCACCGAACCCCAAAGGCTTGGGGCTTGGTTTCTCGTTGTGGCACAGCAAGATACGAGACAAAACCCCAAAAAAAGGGTCTTTAACACCCCCCTCCGGAGAATGGGGATCAGGGCAGCAGGATTCGATCCGGAATCCAGGAGAGCGATCCTGAGGGAAGGAATGCAGGATAAGGGTAGAGATAAGATATAAAGTATATATAAAAACAAAACTATATAATAATATAAAATATATAACTATATGCTATATATGTATATATGTTATAGCATACTCGAGAGACAGCTCTTAGCCTGGCGGGGGGTGTTAGAAGCCCATTTTTTGGTGTTTTGTCTCCTAAACCACTGTCCTGCAATAAAAAACCAAGCCCCAAGCCTTTGGGGTTCGGTGGTGTTTTGTTGTTCGGTCCTGGGGCTGGTCTTCCCTAAAAATGAAAAGGGGGATGGAGATCCATCCCCCGGTCTGGTTTACTCTTCTGATCTGAAGGTACTGAATGACTCCATCAACACGGGCGCGACCACGTAGAGCTTCGCGCTTGGATGGTTGCGGGTTTTCTGGGTCTCCACCCTCACGGCGCCGCGTTCGATGAGGTTTTCGATGATGTCCATGAACTCGCGTTTCTTCATGTGGGCGCCGTTCATGAGCTGGGTGTGCCCGGCGCTTCCTCCGTATTTGTTGATCAGGAGGTCGAGGAGCCTGCGTTCGCCGGCCAGTTTGTCCTCTTCTTCCATGATGGCGAGGAAGGGTCGGGTGTTTTCCATGTAGAACCCGCAAAGGTACATGGCCTGGGTGGCGGCGGAGAGTTCCACGCGCTCCCTGGCGAAGAAATCCGCGCAGTTTCCGCGGCTGAGGGCAGTGGAAAACTCCTCGGACTTCCACATCAGGGTGAAGAGGATGCAGAATTTGAACCAGTAGCCGTCGTAGATGCGCGAGAAATAGCTCATCAGGGCTTCGTTGTCTTTTTTGAAGTAGTGGTGGTAGATCTTCTCATATTCGGCGTTGCGGAATTCCCTGGCCTGGTCTGAGAGGCGGAGCTGGAAACAGCCGGGAATGTCGCGCCAGAAGCGGAAGAGGTTGTTTTCGAAGAAGGCGAGCCCATCATCGAGGTCGCCGTCATCGCGGTAGATGAGGTCGATCTCGTCCAGGCTGATGTTTTTGACGACGTAGTAGATCATGCGCTGGAGGAATCCGCTGAGCTGGTCCGGGCCGTCGCGGAGGTTTTTGTAGAGCCAGCCTTCGGTGGTGGCTCCGGCGACGGAGAGAGCGGGCTTGCGGACGCGGTCCGTGCGCTCCAGGTTCGTGAAGGTGGTGTTTACCCCGTCAAAGAGCTTTGTGACCTCGTGACGGTAGTTCTGGTTGTAGTGCTTGTTCATCTCTCCGAGCCAGGCGGCCAGTTCCTGATGGAGGAAGAGGCGGCAGGGGTTTTCGGCCAGGTAGCGGAAGAGTTTGGCGACCGTGATCCCGTTCATGACGAGGGTTTTGCGCTCGTATTCCGCCAGGGGGCCGTTCTCCAGGCTTTCCTCATATTCGCGGATGCTGCGTTCGGCGAAGCGCAGGGCCGTGGTCTTGCGGCTGATGCTGCTTCTGCCGATCAGGCAGCTCCAGATGTTGGGATAGATGGGCAGGCCGTTGTTGGTCATGAAGACGCGGTTGCCCAGATTGACCGCGCAGAAAGGCAGAAACGCGGTTAGCAAGAGCCCGGGGCGGGCGTCGGTGTACCTGGTGGTGATCATCAGGTAGTCCTGCAGCCAGCCGGGCAGCCGTTTGGAATCCAGGGGCACGGAGCTCTGTTTGCCGAAGAGCTCGAGCAATTCACTGGATCCACTGTGGTCCGGGGAAGCCTGGGCCGGTTCCAGGCCTCCGGGAGATTCGGTCTTTCCGGTTCCGGATCCCGGCCCGGACCCGGAGCCCCCGCCGCTTTCCTCGAAGCGGGACAGAGGCTGGTTTTTGTTAATTATCAACTTTTCCTCCTTGTTGTTTTTTATAGTGCAGCCGGAACATTTACTTCCATTCCATATATAGTGGGTTACCCTTTTTTGTTTTCCGCGGGTTCTCGCATAGTAAAAGAGAATTTCATACAGATTAACGGATTAAGCGGATTTACGGATTGAACAAAACAACCCATGAATGATTTGGCCGTTCGATGGAACTTGAAAAACCACTCCCATATACATAGGGTTACCCATGTTTTTTCAGATTTGGGATTTTCCAAAACCACTCCCATATACATAGGGTTACCCATGTTTTTTCAGGGTGGGATTCCGGATACATCCTGTTAAGCATATAGGGTAACGGTGGTCGCGGGGAAACTTATGTGGCTGGGGGAGAGAGGGTTGGATTCGAGTTTAGGGGCTGTCCGTGAAAAGTCCGGAGGACGAAAGTGCATTAGCACGGTATGGAGTGACGCAGGAACGCAAAGGAGCGCAGCGAGTCTGCGGGACAAGGAGCGGAATGCCGTGACACCGGGGGATGAGAGGGTAATCGACCACCGAGCCAGTCCGGAGGACGAAATTGCATTAGCACGGTATGGAGTGACGCGGGAACGCAAAGGAGCGCAGCGAGTCTGCGGGACAAGGAACGGAATGCCGAGACACCGGGGGATGAGAGGGTAATCGACCACCGAGCCAGTCCGGAGGACGAAAGTGCATTAACACGGTATGGAGTGACGCGGGAACGCAAAGGAGCGCAGCGAGTCTGCGGGACAAGGAGCGGAATGCCGTGACACCGGGGGATGAGAGGGTAATCGACCACCGAGCCAGTCCGGAGGACGAAAGTGCATTAACACGGTATGGAGTGACGCAGGAACGCAAAGGAGCGCAGCGAGTCTGCGGGACAAGGAGCGGAATGCCGTGACACCGGTGAGATATCGGCAATGATAAAACATCCCCCCCCCCCCCCCCCCCCCCC